>CADBTX010000228.1 GCA_902797705.1 uncultured Lachnospiraceae bacterium
ACTATCCTGGGACTTGTATACGTCTTAAACAGCCCCTATTATCCAACAGGTGACCAGATAAGTACCACCGCCGCTGCGGCTTACGCCATCGAAGGCAATTACGAAATGTTTCAGCCCCTGGGCTATATCGGGATCTTTCCCTTCCAGAAAGGGCTTGTATTTTTCTATGAGATCATCTTTAGGATATTCGGCCCCTTCAACTATACCCCGGTGAAGGTCATGACGGTTTTTATGAACACCTTTACCATGATCCTGGGAGCAAAACTTGTTAAGGACATAGGAGGCGGTCCCGCCTCCACCATGATCTATTCCTTTTTTATGTTTTCCTGTCTCCCATATTTTTACCTTCTTCCCTATGCTTACGGTGATCTGCCATCGATCTTCGGATCAATGGTCATGATCTTTTATTTCCACAGATTTATCACCCGTAGAAAATGGTACTATTGCGTTCTCGCTCTCTTGGGATCCGTATTTGCCGTTATGACCAGGGGAACTTCCTGGATCACTCTGATAGCACTGATCATCGTTGCAGCCTTCATTTCCATCAGGGATAAAAAAATCATCCCCGTAATCTCAATGACTGCCATCGCACTTATCTCCTACCTGCTGGTATCTGCCGTAAGCCTTGGTTACGAAAAAGCTTCAGGCTATGACAAAGACACCGGAAGTCCCTTTATATCGATACTTGCCATGGGTATGATGGACTCCTGGGGAGGCCCCGGCGTATTCAACAGATATCCCTGGATCGTTTATGATAAATACGGAGCCGACAGAGAACTTGCTTCCGAGGAAAGCAGACAGTATATATGCGAAAGGCTTAAGGAATTTTCGGCCGATCCTGCCATGACGGCAGATTTTTACGAAAGAAAGATAAATCAGCAGTGGACCGAGCCCCTTTATGAAGTAACAACCCACACCTACAGCCTTAAAGAGGACGAGATGCCTGAGATCACAGGCTTCTATGACAGCTACTATTTCGGCCGGGTTAATGACATTTCTTTTAAGTTCATGAACCGTTATCAGACCTTCGTATATCTGATCGCATTTTTATATGCCATTAAATGCTTATGGGACACCATTAATAAAAAAGGGAATGTCAGTATATACCTGTGGTTTTTCTATATCCACCTTATAGGCGGATTTATCTTAAGCGTCATCTGGGAATCCAAAGCAAGATACATCATCCCGTTTCTCATATTTTTGCTTCCTGTTGTCGCACTGTTTTTCGACAAAAATAAAAAGGCCGGAGCCTGAAGGCATATTGCCTTACAGTTCCAGGCCTTTAAAAAAGTTATCCATGGCATCATTCCCGGCAGTCTTCATAAGAAGACTCTTGAGTTCGGGTTTTTCTTCTCCCAGATCCCTTATCATAAGGTCCCTGTTTTCATCCGTGATGCATCCCAGGCTTTCCAGCAGATCGAAGTGTTTTCTGTCAGGATACACTTCCTTAAGAGCCTTCCAGCTTTCATCCCCTTCTTCCGATCCCGCTCTGTGTCTGTAGAGGTAGTCTGTAAATATCTGCCTTGTTCCACCGGAAAGCCCGTCATCATTTAACAGGCGGAGGATACAAAGAGAGGCCTTCAGCACACGTCTCCTGCTCTCGTAGGCACCCCGGTCACTGGAGCCGTAATCCTCTTCACCGCATAGGATCTGGTTGGTAAATCCCTCATCATCAGGTTCACCTATGATCTTCAGCGCCCAGGCATCCCACTTTGCAAGCCAGTTGTCGGACAGACTGCGAAGATCCGTCAGATGGTTCGGTGCTGCATTTCTCACTGCCCCCGCCAGAAGTTCACACACAGATCTTTCCGCTCCGGATACGTTTATCCTCTCGAGGCTTACGCAGCCCCTGAATATTCCCTCTCCCGCTTCGCTTGCGGGAAGGCTTACCTCCTTAAGGTTTTCACATCCCGCAAAGCACCAGTCTCCCAGAAGAGTTACGGTGTTTGGAAGTATCAGTTTTTTAAGGCTCTTTCTCCCGAGGAATGCTTTTTTCGACACTGATGTCACTTTAACGCCGCTCTCAAGAGTCTCCGGCACTTCCAGGGATGTGGGATTGCCCGAAACTCTCACTAAGGCCGCAGCCTCTTCTTTTTCCGAAAAAACCATTTCCCCGCCGGGAAATTCGATCCTGCTTTCCATACTCATGATCAGATGTCCAGTTTAAGTATCTTTTCCTTAAGGGCACTGCCTCTTTCCGACAGTTCCATGTCCTTTGCAAGAAGGGTATAATCGCTGTTTCCGAAGGCACCGATGAATCTGGAGGACCAGGGATCGGAAGTAAGCCTTGCGGCCAATATCACAGGTTCATTGCCCTCAGCATAAGCTTCCCTGACAAAGGCGATCATATTGGATAGTCTTGCTCCCGTCTCGGCGGTATCCTTCTTAAGGTTCTCGGTCTTTCTTTCATATATTCCCCTGCAGATCGTAAACGCTCCGCTTCCGCTCTCGCAGGAAACCTCCGAGCAACTTCTCATCATAT
>CADBTX010000229.1 GCA_902797705.1 uncultured Lachnospiraceae bacterium
AAACTCCTGATCAATACACAAAAATAACCGCCTGTTTTTCACAAGCCCGATTATATTAACACAAATAAAACCAAAACACAAGAGGGGGTAAGAACATATGAAGGATAAACGCATCAATCTCTCCGGAAGCCGTGTTGGCTGCATGTCCACAAGCAAAACCCTTTATCGGAACCGCAGACAAGATATGCCGCTTACTGCGGATTGGTGCGCGGAGTATAAACAAATCGTTCGTGAATACTCCGCGCGCCTAGCCGCAGTTGGCGGAGAGGTTGGCGTAGCGCGTTCCGCAGGGTTTGCTTGAGGATATGCAGTCAATACAGGCGGAGAGATTGATGCGTTTATCCCGTGAACATATGATTGACAGTTTGACGGGTTCAATGTTAAATAAATGCTGCCATGAATATTATCGAGATAAAAGACATTAATGATCCCGAACTTGATATTTTTTCCCGGATCTCCGAAAGGCAGCTCTTTCACTATAATGAGCCGGAAAGCGGATTTTTCCTTGCCGAAAGCGCCAACGTGGTTTTAAGGGCTTTGGAAGCAGGCTTCACCCCTCATTCCCTTCTTATCGAAAAAGAGCGGATGGACATTGAGGGAGCACCGGTATTTGACTATATCAGAAAAAATCTCGGGGATGAAGTTATGGACTCCCTGCCCGTATTTACCGCAGAACGGGAGATCGTAACACTTCTCACGGGATATAAGCTGGTCCGGGGACTTTGGGCTGTGATGAGAAGGCACCCTCTTATGGATGTCGAAGGATTCTGCCGGGGGAAAAACAGGATCGCCGTTCTCTATGACGTAGTAAACCCCACCAACGTGGGAGCCATAATGAGATCCGCCGCCGCCCTTGGAATGGACGGGGCACTTCTCTCCTTTCCTTCAGTAGATCCGCTGACCAGACGTTCCGCCAGGGTCAGCATGGGAACCGTCTTTCAGATACCCTGGACAAAGCTCCGAAAAACCGACAGCACCGGAGCACTTTTTGTACAGAGATTAAAGGAACTGGGATTCATAACGGCCGCTATGGCCTTAAGGGAAAATTCCGTGAATATAAATGACAGCGCCCTGCTGTCGGAGAAAAGGATCGCTGTGATCCTCGGCACCGAGGGAACAGGTCTGCCGGATGAAGTCATAGACAGTTCGGACTACAGGGTGATGATCCCCATGCACCACGGGGTGGACTCACTGAATGTAGCCGCCGCCAGCGCTCTGATCTTCTGGGAGCTGACAAAATATAAGGACCGATGAACAGCTTATCCGAAGAAACGCTGTGACTTTACTATGATAAGGGCGCAAACGTGGACAAGACCTTTATATGCCCTTTTCTTCGTATCAGTAACACACGTTTCTATACGTTTCGATGCACTCTCACAGAATATGACAGCCTTTGCGCACATCCTTACCAGCGCCCTGTACATCTGACTGTCGTTCCTCCTGTTCCAGCGCCTCTCTACGCCGCTGAAGGCTCCGACGCTTCCGTATCCCGCGCCCGAAACCGCATAAGAGGGCACTTCCACTGAAGACAGGCCTATAAGACTGAGACCTGTTATGAAGAATGAAAACCAAAGCCAGAAAGCAGGAAGTGAATCCCCTGTTTTTGGAGCTTTGCTGGAGCGCTTTATGATCTTCTTCACAGTAACCTTTTTGGTACCGGAAGCCTTTCTCTTTGTCTTGTTTCCTGAAACAACCACCTTTTTAGCGACAGCATTTTTCTTTGCCGCCTTGTTATAGTAGTATGAAACGTCGTGATGCTTAAGCTTATCCGCGGATCCCTTCTTGATCTTCATTGTAAGGGTTCCCCACTTTACCTCCGATCCGGTACTGCTGTTCACGATCATATAGTAGCTGGTATAAGTCCCGATCTCCTTATAGGAAAGGGGAACATCACTCCAGTTCTTTCCGTCGGAGCTGTACAGCACCTGCTCGTCAGCCTTCAGCTTCTTTGAGTATACAAGGCTGTGGCTCATGCCGTCATATTTTGCGCTTTTTAAGGTATAATTCTTCTGACGTACCCCGTCACTGCCGGGATCGTAAAGAGTTCCGATGTAATACTCCTGATACTCGCTCTTCTCAAGATTTCCGAGAGAGTCAAGAACATCTGTGGCAGTCCCAAGAGTCACATGCATCCTCTTCTCAGAAATAGCATCTGTTATCGTTAACCCGCTGCCCTTTGAATCAATGGCAGACGAGGGTATCGTCACCGTAAAGTCATCTGTTTCTCCCGGCTCCACTATGTCGCTTTTCGCCACATTAAAGCTGTATTTCCCCGAGTCTGTCTGTATCTCTCTGGTAACAGGATCGTAGGCCGGAGTCGATTCAAAGGAATAAAGAGAAGCCTTGAGATTCTTAAGTCTGATCTGCTTTGAACCGGCAGTGATCTTGAAGGCTGCCGTAATATTATAGGAACCATCGATATTCACAGATATCAGATCCGTTGAAGATTCAACGGCAAGAGACAGATCAGCCTCATTATCCTCACTGAACTCTCCTTCGGAAGCATCTGTGATCAGTCCCTCATCGGAAACGGTCTCGATAATGTCCCCGATCCCGTCCTCTTCGGATACCACTTCCTCTTCTGTCTCCTCCGGAAGGCTCTCCCCCTCTTCCTCTGCTACCTCTTCCTCAACGATCTCTTCCGCGTCATTCCCGGAGACCGCGTCATTATCCGAAACGGTATCATCCTCTTCGTCCTCTTCGATGACCTCGTCTTCTTCCTCTTCTTCGCCATCGATGACTTCTTCAACGACCTCTTCACCGTCGCTAAAGCCTTCTCCTTCCGTTTCGGGGACGATCTCCTCCGGAACAGAACCTTCACTTCCTCTGCTGCTTTCTCCTGAAGCCGGAGTGCCCTCTTCTTCAAATACCTCTTCTACAAGGGCCTCGTCTCCATTATCCCCCTCTTCCACCACATCTTCGATTATCTCGTACTCCCCGGAGCCGTCATTTTCCGCAAAAGCATAGAGGCTGATATTGGACAACATCAGCATCGAGCACAATACCGCTGAAAGTATTCTGGCGTTTCTCAGCCGCTTTGTGAATTTTCTGCGATCCATCATGACTGTTTATTCCCCCCGGGTAATAGGATTTCGGATATTTTACTTAGCCCGCTCATCAATCCTGATGCCGCAGACTATAAATCTCTTCTCATTTGCGGCAGTACAGGTGGAGAGTGTCACATAGGAATCCGATCCGTCAATGTCATTGACGGAAACACTCCCTTCAGGCCTGCTGCCTTCCATCTCCTTCAGGTATTCCTCCAGTCCGGCGCCGTCACTTCCATATACGTCATATACCATATGATCCGATGGAACTTCTTTGTACGAAAAAACAAGATACCTGTATTTATGATCCTTTGTAATGATCTGAAAATACCGGTGATCTTTATAATAATCGCCGTCTGTCCTGAAATATTTAAGACTCCCGAACATGGAGCCGTCTTTCATATTATGTCCGTAAATCAGGGTATGCGGATCAGAAAGATCCGGTGATGAGCCTTCATCGATAAAGATGGCTCCGCTTCTGGATTCGTCCCCTTTATAATCCGTAAACAGGTACTTCCCGTTGTCTCCGGAAAACATCAGAGGATAACTGATACTCCCGTCCTCAAACCAGATCCATCCCACAGCTTCGGGGTACTCCGCAGACAGTGAATCGATGTCCACCTCCGCCTGATCCCACCATTCGGAACTCCCGGCTGTATCCTCACTCAGGGTCAGTTCCGGGGATCCAGCCTTTCCGGCGTCCTCCCGGACCTCATCACTTCCCTTCGAAAGATACTCCTCCCGGGCCTCCGAATAGACCGCCCTGCTCTGATCATAGACAGTTATAGAATAACTCAAACCAGATATTGCGGTCAAGACCATAAGTACCCCAATTACTAGAATTATTTTTCTTTTTTCAAACATATCACATGTTTTTTATCTGTGGAAAAAACGGTCCCTTATCTTTTGATCAGAAGGGATTCTCCTGTCATCTCCGCAGGCTTCTCAAGGCCCATGCACTCGATAAGGGTGGGTACTATATCGCAGAGCTTGCCCCCTTCCTTAAGGGTGTATGCCTCATCATAATTCACGAGGATGAAGGGAACAGGATTTGTGGTATGGGCGGTATAGGGTTCTCCCGTCTCATAGTCGATAAGCTGTTCCGCATTACCGTGATCCGCACATATGAACATAACGCCGTCCACTTCCTTTATGGCGTCCACTGCCTTTCCCACGCAGGTATCAACAGTCTCCACCGCCTTTATGGCTGCGGACTCCACTCCGGTATGTCCCACCATATCGGGATTTGCGAAGTTGATGATAATAACGTCATATTTGCCCGACTTTATGGCTTCAACCAGCTTCTCACAGACCTCGGGAGCGCTCATCTGAGGCTTGAGGTCGTAGGTGGCCACGTCCTTGGGACTGTTTACCAGAACTCTGTCCTCACCCTTATTGGGCTTCTCAACACCGCCGTTAAAGAAGAATGTCACATGGGCATACTTCTCGGTCTCGGCTATACGGCACTGCTTCATACCGAGAGATGCGAGGTACTCTCCGAAGGTATTGTTTATCTCCTGCTTCTTAAAGGCCACTTCCTTATTGAGGATAAGAGGATCATAATCGGTAAAGCATACGTATGTCACTTTTTTCCTGGGTCCTCTGTCAAACTTGTCAAATTCATCATCACAGAAGCAGTGGGTGATCTCTCTTGCCCTGTCAGGCCTGAAGTTATAGAAGATGATGGAATCCCCGTCCTTAATGGTGGCAACCGGCGCTCCGTCCTTCTTTACCACAAAGGGAACCACGAATTCATCGGTAACGTCCTTATCGTAAGAAGCCTGTATGCCGCCCGTTGCGGAATCAGCCTCTTCTCCGATGCCCTGAGTCAGAGCGATATAGGACTTTTCTACACGGTCATAGTTGTTGTCCCTGTCCATGGCGTAGTACCTGCCGTGAACACTCGCAACCTCTCCCACACCTATCTCGGCCATCTTCTTCTCAAGATTTTCCACATATTCCTTACCGGAAGAAGGAGGTGTGTCACGGCCGTCCAGGAAGCAGTGAACATATACCTTCTTCAGTCCCTCCCTTTTTGCCAGTTCCAGAAGTCCGTAGATATGGGTATCATGGCTGTGGACTCCTCCGGGAGATACCAGTCCGTACATATGGAGACTGGAGTCGTTCTTCTTCACATTCTCGACTGCCTTAAGCAGGGCTTCGTTCTTAAAGAAATCCCCGTCCTCTATTTCCTTGGTGATACGGGTCAGCTCCTGATAGATTATCCTTCCGGCTCCCATGTTCATGTGGCCCACCTCGGAATTACCCATCTGTCCGTCCGGAAGTCCTACGGCAAGACCGCTGGCATTTCCCTTTACAAAGGGATAATCCTTCATAAGCTTGTCAAGTACCGGTGTCTGTCCTTCATACACCGCGTTATGTTCCTTTTTTTCATTAAGGCCGAAGCCGTCCATAATAAGCAGTACTGCAGGTTTCTTTCCCATAATCCTTATCCTTTCGTTGTGTCATTTATTCTCATGGTATTCTTTTTCAGTATTCACATTCCAGATATTGCTCTTTTCCGTTCTTCCTTCAAGGATATTGTCCACGGTAAGGAAGGAGGTCATCATGGAATGATCTATATTGTTATACCTGTGCTGGCCGTTCCTGCCTACGCAGAAAAGATTCTTAAATCCGTTCAGGTAGGAAACCACCTCATCTATTCTATCATAGCTGTCAAAGTAGGCCGGATACGCCTTCTTAACCCTCTCCACGTGAGAGTCCATCACATCATCGGCCGAATCGATGAGCCCCATCTTCACCACTTCCGAAATGGCAAAGCGTGTAAACTGTTCATCACTCAGGCTCCAGAGCTTATCACCCTCGTTGGCGAAGTATTCAAGGCCTATCCATAGTGTATTCTTAAGATCCTTGACGAGATAGGGTGACCAGTTGTTATATATCTGGAACCTGCCCAGTTTTACGCTTCTCTCATGTACATAGACCCAGTTATCGGGAACTATGTCCGAAACGGTCCTGATCCTTGTCTCATTCTTAAGATTGATCTTCGGTACCAGGATGCCAAGAGTCATGTAATCCCTGTATGGAAGGCCGAGAGCGATCTCCCTTACCCCCCTCGGAACATCGTTCATTCCGGCCACAAGATCCTTTATAGGCATGGAGGATATGACATAGTCCGCATCCAGAGTGATCTCCACTCCGCCTTTACGGTATGTCACGCTTTTGGCTTCCCCCTTCTCTCCGTCCGTATTCACAGCCACGGCCTTTGCTTCCCGTATTATCTCTCCACCCATCTTCTCAATATCAGATGCGGTCACATCCCAGAGTTCTCCGGGGCCGAGTTTCGGATAGGAGAAGGCTTCGATGAGAGAGGTCTCCACATGGCGCCTGCCGCTTCCCGGAAGCATTTTTGAGAAAACATCCTTTATTATTGCGACTATTGAAAGACCCTTTACCCTCTGCGCGCCCCAGCTGGGATCTATATCCCTTGGATGCCTGCCCCAGAGGTTCTCGGTATAGTGTTCAAAAAACATGGAGTACAGCTTTTTTCCGAAGCGGTTGATATAAAAATCCTCCAGGGATCTCTCGGGTCTTTTATGTATCAGGGAAAAGAGATAGGACATCCCCACCTGAAACGTGGTGACAAGCCCCATATTCATGAAGGTTTCCGGTTTCAGGCTTATAGGATAGTCAAAGAACTTTGAATTAAAAAGGATCCTGGAAACCCTGTTCCGGTTAAGCATGACCCGGTCTTCCTTTTCCGGATCCGGGCCTCCCTTTTTCAGCTTCTTTTTATTTCCGAGGATGATATCGTCATAGGCGGGAGCTCCCTGCATGGGAAGCATGTTTTCCCACCACTCGTTTACCCGGTCAACCTTTGAAAAAAAGCGGTGTCCCCCCATATCCATCCGGTTTCCCTTGTAATTCACGGTTTTGGAGATACCGCCCATAAAGAGGCTCTCTTCCAGGACTGTGACCTTAAACTGTCCCTCTCCCCTTTTCAAAAGCTCATATGCAGCGGTGAGCCCGGCGGGTCCCGCCCCGATTATCACGGCTTTCTTCATTTGAGCACCTTCTTGTAGTACTTTGTGTTTTCGGCAATATCGCCCTCAAATATGGAGGATCCCATGACTATCACATTGGCACCGGCATTCATGACCGTCTTTATGGTCTCCCGGTTTATGCCCCCGTCCACCTCTATGTCCAGATCCGGCTTTAATTCCCGGGTCCTGTTCCTCAGCTCCTTTATCTTGCCCGTACATTCATCCATGTACTTCTGGCCTCCGAAGCCCGGGCGAACGGTCATGATAAGGACCATATCCACTCTTTTTATGATCTCATCGCTGAGATCCGATACCGGCGTCTCGGGGCTTATTGCTATCCCCGCCCTTTTTCCCGCATCTCTTATGAGTCCGATGACACGTAAGGGATCCTTTGCTGCTTCCAGATGAAAGGTGATGCCATCGGCTCCGCAGTCGGAGAAGGTCCGGATATACCGCTCCGGATTCACTATCATCAGATGAACGTCAAAAAACAAGCGGCTTTTTTTCCTGATGGACTTTATCACCGGCATACCGAAAGAAATACTCGGTACAAAACTCCCGTCCATAACGTCCACATGGAGATAGTCCGCTCCCTCTTTTTCAACGCATTCGATTTCGTTTCCAAGCCTGGTAAAATCCGCTGCCAGTATAGAAGGCGATAACTTATATCTCATCCCTTGTCAGGTATATCTCCTTTTTTCAGATAATTCATTATAAAAAAGAACATAGGACTCATACCTCTCCCTGGGTATGATCCCTTCGGAAAGCCCGGCTTTCACGCCGCAGTCCGGCTCATTGATATGTGAGCACCCCGTAAAATAACATTCGTTTCGATATTTATCAAATTCCGGAAACAGGCTGTCCAGAGATCTTCCCTGAAAATCCGGAAGCTCCAGCGAAGAAAAGCCCGGAGTATCTATGATGTAGGAATCCTCCTCTATGCGTATAAGCTCCGTATGCCTTGTAGTCTGCTTTCCCCTGCCGATCTTACGGCTTAAGTCCCCGGTCTCCATGATCTCACGTCCGGAGATCAGATTGATCAGCGAGGATTTTCCCGCTCCGGAAGGCCCCGCCACAGTGGTGAGCTTTCCCTTAAGAAACGACCTTACTTCATCTATCCCGGTTTCATCAACTGTGCTGCTGAAGATAAGCTCCACTCCCGCATCCCTGTATATCTCACGGAAGCGCTCTGCTTCATCTCCCACACTGAGATCATCCTTATTGAAGTCCAGTATCACGGGGATATCCCTGACCCTCATCTGCAAAAGGAAGCGGTCCAGAAGATCCAGCGCCGGCTCAGGGGTATGGACAGCAAATATTACAAGAGCCTGATCCACATTGGCGACCTGGGGTCTTTTAAGCCGGTTCTTCCTCGGCAGGACCTCAGTCACATAGCCTTCCACATCATCCGTCTCTGTGAGTTCAAAGACCACCCTGTCCCCCACCAGGGGAGAGATCCCCTTTTTTCTGAATAAGCCCTTTGCCCTGCATTGATAGGCTTCTTCGGAATAGGAGAAGGGGATATCCGTTTTTTCGCCCTTGTCCGGTCTTACGTAATAGAACCCGGACATGGCTTTTATTATCTGTCCCTTATATGCCATCACTCCGCCGTAAAGTTCACAACCTGAGTCACAGTCTGGGGTGTTTCCTTGGTTTCCTTCACTATCTGACCCGTATCCGCTTCATACTCCACTTCCTGATAGGAGGAATATGTAATAGCCATGACTCCTGAAGGAGCCAGGGTTCCTGTAATCGTCACAGGCACAGGGAAGGAGGTTACAGCCTGGGAATAAAGAACCGAATTATCCACACTCGAGGTAACGGTGATCTGGGCCGGAGTGCCGTCGGTATAACCGTTTGGCGCCGCCACATTGAAGGTGCCGCCGTATGTCCCGGGACCTTTGCTGACGGTAAAGCTTACGCTGGTGGTATCTCCCACAGTTGCTCCCGCTTCCGGAGTCTGGGATATTACCACACCCGCTGCCACAGTTGATGAATTCTCCTCCAGAACCTCACCGAAGGAGATATCTGTAGCAGCCAGGGCCGCCTTTGCCGCGATCTCCGTCAGTCCCACAAGGTTCGGAACGGTCTTGTTCGCGCTCTCGGCTCCCGTACTTATGACTATTATTATGGAACTGCCCTCTTCGGCCTGTCCGCCTCCGGCAGGGTTCTGTGAAACCACGTTTCCTGCAGCGACCTCACTGCTGCCGGATTCATTTTCCACAACATTAAAGCCGGCGCTTTCAAGCTTCACCCGGGCCTCCGCCTTTGAGAGTCCGGTCACATCGGGTACCGTTACCCCGTCTTCTCCCGTACTTACGGAAAGGATCACGGTACTGCCCTGATCCACCTCGTCTCCGGGATTTATTATGTTCCCATCCTCATCGCTCACGGAGATAACACAGCCCTTTTCCACGTCGGAGGAAGGCCTGTTCTCGCTTGTTACCACGAGCCCCAGAGCGGTGAGTTTTGTCTTGGCATCGGCAAAGACGATCCCCCTCACATCCGCCATGGTCACCTTTTCACCGTTTGACTCATCCTCGGTGTAAAGTTCCGTGGAGGAATCCTCTGAGGGGACCGAACTTAATAGTCCGCTGTATTTCCTGACAAAAACTATGATTATGACAATGAGTATGATGACGGCGATCACCGCAAGGGCAGTCATCATGGTCTGCATCCCGGGATCCATCTCGTCGATATCGTCCTCATCCTCATCATCTTCTTCACTGAAACGGCGTTTCCTGCTCTTTTCCCTGACGACTCTCTCCTTCTTCTCGGCACGGACTCTTTCCGTCCTCTTGTCGTCTCTGGAGTTTCCGCCTCCGAAAAGGCCCACCTTTTTCCTGGCGGCCTTCGCGGTCTTTTTCTGAACGGGTTTGCTTTCCTTTCTTGTGCTCTTCCGTCTTTCTTTTCTTACAGGTGTATCCTCGTAATCCTCTTCCTCGTAGTCATCCCCGAAATCCTCATCCCTGTCCCGCTTCCTCTCCTTCCTTGAAACGGCGTAGGCCTTCAGCATATCGTCATTAAGGTCAACGGAACCGGTCTGCCTCTTGATATCCTCGGTTTCCTTATCCGTAACGAGCTTGGTGGAACCACCTGCTATATCCTCGCTTCCGATACGCTTAACGAAATTTTCGTCAGGATTCGTAAGTGACTTCTTAAGATCTGCCGTCAATTCCGTCATGGTACTGTAGCGTCTGTCGGGATTCTTTTCGGTACACTTATATATGATCTGCTGGACGCTGACAGGTATATCATCCACATAATCCCTGGGGTCCGGCATAGGCTCCTGTATCTGCTTTATTGCAATGGAAACCGTGGTCTCCCCGTCAAAGGGAACCCTTCCCGTCACCATTTCAAAGAGCACGATACCAAGTGAATAGATATCGCTCTTTTCGTCGGAATAGCCTCCTCTCGCCTGTTCCGGAGAGGTATAGTGCACGCTGCCCATGACATTGGATGTGATGGTGTCGCTTGTGGCGGCTCTCGCTATGCCGAAATCAGTGACCTTTACCTTTCCCTCTTTGGAAATGATGATATTCTGGGGCTTTACATCCCTGTGGATAACATGATTCAGATGGGCGGCTTCCAGTCCCATTGAAACCTGTATGGTGATGCTCACCGCTTCCTTAACGGAAAGACGGAGCTTCTTCTCGATGTAATGCTTAAGGGTGATGCCCTCCACCAGCTCCATCACTATGTAATAGAGACCCTCCTGCTGGCCGACGTCATAGACATTGACTATGTTGGGATGGATAAGGGCAGCCGCAGACTGAGCCTCCGTGCGGAACTTCGCAACGAAATTCCTGTCCTCCGAAAACTCACTCTTTAATACCTTTACGGCAACAAAACGATCCAGCCGGTGATCCTTCGCCTTATAGACGTCACTCATCCCGCCTGCACCGATCTTGCTTATTATCTCATAGCGCTCTCCTAAGAGCATTCCTTCTCTCAACATAATTTACACCCCGGCCTCCGCATACGGTTCGATGACGATAACGCCTATATTATCCCTGCCTCCGTTCTCATTGGCAGCCTTGATAAGGGCGTATACCATTCCGGCAACGTCACTCTCTCCATCGATGATCATGCGTATGTCCTGATCCTCCACCATATTCGAAAGCCCGTCAGTACACATCAGTATCCGGTCCCCTTCCTTAAGATGCATGTCAAAAAAGTCGATCTTAAGATCAGTGGCCGCTCCGATTGCACGCGTTATTATATTTTTATCAGGATGAACCCTGGCTTCCTCCTTGTCGATCCTTCCGGCCATTACCATTTCTTCCACAAGGGAATGGTCTCTGGTTATCTGAACAATATCCTCATTCACCAGATACAGCCTGCTGTCCCCCACATTTGCCACATAGATGTAGTCATCTGCTATGGTGGCTGCCACTATGGTGGTACCCATACCCTCATATTCAGGCTTTTTTCCGGCCTCCTTTATCAGGGCCACATTTGCCTTCTCTATGGCATCTCTCAATATCTTGATAGGGGAAGTGAGACCCGACTCCTTTACGCAGTCAACCACATAACGGGTCGTAAAAGAAGAAGCATAGTCACCGGCGGCATGACCACCCATGCCGTCTGCCACTATAAATAAATTGGGAAGATTTCCCACCGGATTCTCCGATGAGAAAACATAATCCTGATTGATCTGTCGCTTTCTGCCCACGTCAGTAGCGGAAAAGGTCTTAAACATTTAAAACATCCTCCAGGTGCTTCCGCCTCAGTTGTCCGCAGGCACCGTCTATATCTCTGCCCATTTCTCTCCTAATAGTAACATTTATTCCGTTTTTTTCAAGTTTAGTTTTGAAGGCCTCCACCGCCCTGTCCGTACTGGGCTTAAGTCCGCGCTCCCTCACGGGGTTTACCGGGATCAGGTTCACATGGCAGTTTAAGCCCCGTAAAAGAGAGGACAGTTCCAAAGCATCCTCATTCAGATCGTTAAATCCCTTTGTAAGGGCGTATTCAAAGGTTATCCTTCTTCCGGTCCTGTCAAAATAGTATCTCACGGCATCCATCAGCTCTTCTATGGAGTATCTCTCGGCGACAGGCATAAGTTCCTTCCGCTTTTTATCATTGGGAGCATGAAGGGATATGGCCAGGCCTATCTTAAGTTTTTCATCCGCAAGCCTTCTGATCTCCGGCACCAGGCCGCAGGTACTGACCGTGATATGCCGCTCTCCGATATTAAGGCCTTTTTCGTCGTTTATGATCTCGATGAATCTTAAAAGGCTGTCATAATTAGCCAGAGGCTCCCCGCTTCCCATGATGACGATATTTGAAATGCTCCTCCCCGTTATCCTTATGATGGAATAAACCTGGTCAAGCATTTCCGAGGGTTTAAGGCTCCTTACGCAGCCGTCAAGAGTGGAGGCGCAGAAGCGGCAGCCCATTCCGCAGCCCACCTGGGAGGATATGCATACACTGTCCCAGTCCCTGTACCTCATAAGGACTGATTCGATGACGTTCCCGTCACCCAGGGCAAAAAGGAACTTCTGTGTACCGTCTTCCTTCGATGTCTGGACATCCACAGCCCGTAACGAGGTATATTCCGTTTCCTCTCTGATGATACGCTTAAGGGATCCGGGGATATTGCTCATCTTCTCCGGACTGTCGGCAAGCGAGCGGTGCATCCAGGAAAAAAGCTGGTCCGAACGGTATTTTTTCTCCCCTTTTTCCAGTATGAACTCTGTCAGTTCTGCTCTGTTTAAGGATTTGATATCTGTCATATTTATGTTAACCCAACATTTTGTGTGTCAATAGTTATGTCAATCCGATTTTATGTTAACCATATTCCGGTGGCGTTTTTATGTTATGTTAACCTATATCCTGTATATGTTTACATAATATTATTATGTAAAAAATTTATCTGTTTACAACTTATGTAAATATACCCCGTAGTAGAAGCCGTCTGACTCCTCTTCTCCGGGAAGCACCAGCTTATCCCTGATCTTTTCGAACCCGAGGCTGTCTCTTATCCACAGATCCTGATCCACAGTCTCTTCCCTGTCCACGGTGCATACGGAGAAGATAAGAGTTCCCCTGCTCTTCAGCATCTGAGCTGCATTAACAAGCATCTTTCGCTGCAGTTCCCTTAAGGACTCAAGGTCTTCCGGTCTGACCCTGTATTTAAGGTCATTTTTCCGGCCCATGACTCCGAGGCCGGAACAGGGGAGATCTGCTATGATAAGGTCATAGGCCTCCCTTTCCTCAGGAAGGATATCCTCTGCCGCAGCGTCCCGGACGGCAGTCCTTATTATTCCAAGTCCCAGTCTCTCCCGGTTTTCCTCGATAAGGAGGCGTTTCTTCTCCGAAATATCCCTGGATTCCACGGAAAAGTCCGGGATCTTAAGGATCCTGTCCTCTCTCTCCATTATGTAGGAAAGCAGGATCTCCGCAGCATGACAGCTCTTTCCTCCGGGAGAAGCGCAGAGATCAAGTATCCTGAAAGAAGAAGGCTTCCTTTCCCGCACTATACTCCTTATCTCGTCACCTATGGACATGGAACTTATATCCTGTACGGAGAAAAGTCCCCTCTTAAATTCCGGAAGGGCAGTCATATCGCCGTATTCCTCTATGGAAAAGGCGTAGTCCCTGTTTTTCGCAGGTTTCAGCATAATCCCCTTTTCCCTAAGGAGAGACAGGAGTTCCGGAGGACTTACCCTGACGGTGTTTGTTCTTATGTAAACCGGCTGTCTTTTTAGGGAGTTTTCCAGTATCCCCACAGCCCTTTCCTCACCGAAATCCTCTCTGAACTTCTCATATATCCAGCGGGGACAGGAATACCTTATATCCGCTTCTTTTATATCCTCCGGCTTAAAGCCTTCTCTTTCCACACTCCGGAGTACGGCGTTCACAAAGCCGGACAGGGTGCCCATATGTTTTTTCCTGGTGAGCTTCACCGCCTCATTTATCGCCGCATGAGCGGGGACGGAATCCAGAAAGAGTATCTGATATATGCCCATC
The DNA here is from genome assembly GCA_902797705.1 of uncultured Lachnospiraceae bacterium. Taxonomy (GTDB): domain Bacteria; phylum Bacillota; class Clostridia; order Lachnospirales; family Lachnospiraceae; genus NK4A144. The sequence goes on from CADBTX010000229.1 coordinate 14,024, forward strand.
CTCAGTATATTCCTG
>CADBTX010000230.1 GCA_902797705.1 uncultured Lachnospiraceae bacterium
GTCTTCTTCTGATACTGGTAAACAGCCTCTCCTACAAGGGGAGCCCACTCTTCGTTATCCTTCAGAGCTTCCTCCACCCTCTCCTGAAGGGCTGAAACAGCCGCCTCACGGGACTGCTTGTCATCATTGAAGGTAGCCTTCTCCATCTCTTCGGGAGGAGCTATCTCCTTGATCTTCTCAAAGAGAGCCTCAGGAATAGCCTGGGAAATGTATTCCGACTTCTCCTTGCCGACCTCTGACTGTATCTTCTTAAAGAATTCTATTATCCTTAAATTCTCATCATGGCAGAGGTATATAGCCTCCAGCATCTTCTCATCAGATATCTCATTGGCACCGGCCTCGATCATGATGACCTTCTGACCTACGGAAGCAACCGTAAGCCTGAGATCGCCGGTATCCCAATCCTTCTGTGAAGGGTTCACGATGAACTTTCCGTCCACGAGACCCATCTGTGTCATGGCACAGGGACCGTCAAAGGGTATGTCGGAAATGGTCGTTGCCAGAGCGCAGCCCAGCATTGCTGTGATCTCGGGACGGCACTCCTTGTCAACGCTCATTACCATGGCGTCAAGGGTCACATCATTTCTGTAGTCCTTGGGGAATAAGGGACGCATGGGCCTGTCGATGACACGGCTGGTAAGCACTGCGTTCTCGGAAGCCTTTCCCTCTCTCTTATTGAATCCGCCGGGCATACGTCCTACGGCGTAAAACTTCTCCTCATACTCCACAGACAGGGGGAAGAAATCTATCCCGTCCCTGGGAGCCTTGGATGCTGTAGCGGTACAGAGCACTGTGGTCTCCCCGTAGTGCATAAGAGCACAGCCGTTAGCCTGGGCTCCTACCCTTCCTATATCGATGGATAAAGTCTTGCCGCCGATTTCGATTGAATATGTTTTATATGACATTAAACGTCTCCTTCTTTCGCCGAATGCGATTATTACTTACGAAGTCCAAGCTTCTCAACAATTGCCCTGTAGCGCTCGATATCCTTACGCTTAAGGTAGCTTAAGAGACCTCTTCTCTTACCTACCATCTTTAAGAGTCCTCTTCTGGAATGATGATCATGACTGTTGATCTTTAAATGCTCGGTAAGCTCCCTGATCCTCTCTGTGAGGATAGCAACCTGTACCTCCGGAGAACCTGTGTCTCCTGCCTGCTTGCCGTACTTTTCTACAAGCTCTGCCTTCTTTTCCTTTGATATCATTTTTTCTCCTTTCGGGCTTTAGCCCTTTGAAACTCCGGCGTGATCCGCCGTATCTTAACCTCCTGCCGAGCCCAGGTTTGGAGTACCGTAAACCCAGCAAAGGTCACACACGTTTGACACTATATCACTTTCGGGAGAGGAGTGTCAAGACTAATCAAGCACTCTCCTCACCACGGCAGGTTTTCTGTAATATGCATTATCTATCCTGATACCGGTCCTTCTTGAGTGGGCGTTCACTATCTGACCTCCGCCGATGTAGATACCCACATGACCGATACGCCCTCCTCTCGCATAGAAGAACAGATCTCCGGGCTGCGCATCCCCGGGGGATATCTTCTTACCCACAGTGGACTGGGCCGCGCTGGTCCTGGGAAGATATACATTGTACTTTCTGAATATGCTCTGTACATATCCCGAGCAGTCAGCTCCCTTTGTAAGGCTGGTGCCTCCCCATACATAGCGGTTTCCGATGAACTGCTTGGCATAATTTACAAGGCTTACCCTGACATCCGACACGCCTTCGCCGTACTTAAGCTCCTTCATGCTCTGGGCCTTGTCCAGCTGCTCCGCAATGGTCACGTACTCAGAGCTTATCCAGCCCTCGTCCTCGTCGATCTCTATCTTGAACCAGTCCGAGTCCTTTTCTCCTTCAGTCACCACATACTCTTCCCCCAGAGGGACCATGGTGAGGACTGCCGAATCCTTGGAGGCCTCCTCGCGGACAAAGAGGGTTGTGGTCTGTATCGTGGCCACCAGAGTGATCTCCTCTTCAGCGATACTCAAAGCCTTCTCTCCGGTATAAAGGAACTCTGTATTACAGTAACCGTCCACCTTTCCGGACTTGATATGGGCCCAGTTCCCGGATACATCCAGTATCTCGCAGGCAGCGTGCTTGGTCATCTTTCCCACGAGCTCCGCATCCTCCTTAGGCTCCTCTCTTATGTTCAGGTGGTCATTTACATTGGCGATACCCAGGTTTGTGTAACCCGCAATGGTGCCGTCTTCATCCCTGTCCGCTCCGGAAATATCTCCGGACACGGTATTATAAGGCACTGCCGCCTCACCGGCGGAAAGCACCTCCTCGTAGTGATCAGATATCTCCCAGGTGGTAAAATAGGAAGCCACGTCATCAAGCACCACTCCCGCTCCTGCGGAAACGATGCTGAGATTTGAAGCCATTACCGGGCATGGAAATAAAACCGATATGAACAGAAATATAAAAAACGGAAATTGAATCCCGCGGATCCATTTTTTCATATAATCACGCCTTTGCAGAAGCCTGTTTAACGGTGGTATTCTCCTTCTCCGAATCCTTTATGGCAAAGGCGATATTGGTCGCATGGTCTGCAACTCTCTCCAGACCCGAAACTATATCGGAATAGATCATTCCGGCTTCAGGTGAGCATTCGTTCCGCTCAAGCCTTCCCACATGGGCATTCTGCAGTTCTCTCTCCTTACGGTCGATCCTGTCCTCCAGAGTGATGATATCCTTCATGTGCTTGTCATCATCCTTGGAGAACATCTCAATGGAGTACTGTACTATCTTATTTACCATATCAAGCAGTTCACCCATCTCCCTCTGGGCCGTAAGGGTGAAGTTCGCATTCTTTTCTATTCTTTCTTTAGCCATGTCCGCCACATTCTCGGCGTGGTCTCCGATCCGCTCTATGTCGTTCACCACGTGGAAAAGGGCACCGATCTGACGCAGGTCGTCCACAGGCAGGTTGATCTGATTTATCTTTACCAGATAATTGGTGATGGAGTGATTCAGGAAGTCAATATTTTTCTCCACCTCATATACCTTCTGTATCTCTTCCTCATCCATGGTGATAAGGGCATTCATGGCCCTGTTCAGGTTCTCGCTGGCGAGATTTGCCATACGGTCAAGTTCCTTGATGGCATCAACCACTGCAGTTGCCGGGGAAAAGATCACATTGGAACCGATATACTGAAGCTCGTACTGGGTGCGGTATCCGATCTTCTCCTTCGCATCCCCAGACTTCGGTACAATGAGATAGGTCATATCCACTATCTGCTTTGTAAAAGGCAGGAGGATGATAACCTGGAAGATCTTAACGGTGGTGTGGGCGTTAGCTATCACACGTCCCGGATTGTCACCGGAAACAGCCTTCAGGAAGGAAAGGATCTGAGGCTCCGCAAAAAGCAGGATAATGAAAACTATGATGGTTCCGATGATATTGAAGATAAGGTGGATAAGAGAAGCCCTCTTTGCATCCCTTGTTCCCGCAAGACCGGCAAGGAGCGCAGGAACGCAGGCACCGATATTACATCCGAGGATGATATACAGACATATCTCCAGGCCGATAAGGTTCTGATTGGCCATGAGAAGGAGTATGGATACAGTAACGGATGAGCTCTGGATAAGGGATGTGAGCACTGCTCCCACAAGGACCCCTAAAAGAGGGTTCTGAAGACTCATAAGGATATCCGTAACCATCTTCACATCCTTAAGTGAAGACATGGCCCCTGACATCTGTGAAAGTCCCAGGAAGAGCACGCCAAAGCCCGTAACTATCTCGGCGATCTTCTTTACCATCGCGTTCTTGCTGAACATTGTACAGAGAGCGCCGCAAAGAAGGAATACGGGCGCCGCCTTTGACAGGTTAAAGGATACCAGCTGGGAAGTAACGGTGGTACCGATATTTGCTCCAAGTATGGGTCCCGCTGCCTGATAGAGGGTCATAAGCCCGGAATTTACGAAGGACACTATCATTACCGTACAGGCACTTGAAGACTGTATCACCGCCGTGAAGAACAGTCCCACGAACATCCCCTGCACCCTGGTCCTTGTAAGTGTTTCAAGTATATTTCTAAGTTTTGCGCCCGCTGCTCTCTCTATGCTGTCCCCCATGACCTTCATGCCATAGAGAAACAGTCCAAGGCCTCCCATCATGGGTAATAATATTCCTGCTCCCAAATCAACCTCCATATA
>CADBTX010000231.1 GCA_902797705.1 uncultured Lachnospiraceae bacterium
ATGGTGCTGCATTCAAGGGAGATGGGCTTTAAGCGCTTTATCCTTCCGAAGGAAAATGCTGCGGAGGGCGGAGCTGCGCCGGGGATCAGCATCATAGGGGTTCGGAGCATAGATGAGACTCTTAAATACCTTAACGGCGAGATAGATTTAAGGCCGGAAAGCGTGGATATCTGTTCTCTCTTAAACCAAAAGAAAAGCCACGAACACGATTTCAGCGCCATACGCGGGCAGCATTCCGCCAAGCGGGCGATAGAGATCTCTGCAGCCGGAATGCATAATATAATCCTGACAGGTCCTCCCGGAGGAGGAAAGAGCATGCTGGCCAAGTGCATTCCCTCCATCCTTCCGGACCTGAGTCCGGAGGAGTGTCTGGAAATAACGGGGATACACAGTATAGCCGGGATGCTGGGTTCCGAGGGCATTGTGACGGAGCGGCCCTTCATAAGTCCCCATCACACGGTATCCTCCCAGGCCTTATGCGGGGGAGGCAGCATCCCGAAGCCCGGTGACATTTCTCTGGCACATAGGGGCGTGTTATTCCTGGACGAACTTCCGGAGTTCGACAGGACAGCCCTGGAGGTCCTGCGGCAGCCCCTTGAGGACCGGGAGATCCACATATCCAGAGCCAGTGGAAATTACACCTATCCTGCGGATTTCCTTCTTGCAGCCGCGATGAACCCCTGTAAATGCGGCTACTATCCCACATCACGCTGCACCTGCAGCAGGCTCAGCGTCAAGAAATACCTTTCCCGCCTTAGCCGTCCCCTTTTAGACCGGATAGATATAGTCTGCTACGTGGATGAACTGACCTACGATGAACTGTCATCCTCCGCTTCCGAAGATGAATCCTCCGATATGATCCGTTCCCGGGTTTCCGATGTATTCCGGATACAGAAGGCCAGGTTTAAGGACATGCCTGTACGTTTCAATTCCGAGATGACCCCGGATGATATCAGATCCTTCTGCGTTCTCGGAGAAAAGGAAGAGGAACTTCTCCGGGAGTCCTTTAGTATGCTGGGGCTTTCCGCGAGAGGCTGCCACCGTATCCTTCGGACAGCCCGTACCATTGCGGATCTCGACCATTCCGACAGGATAAACTGCATCCATTTAAGTGAGGCCATCGCTTTCAGAAGCATGGACAAGGGTATCTTCTATGTGTGATGACAGGATAAGGTATATCTGCGCGCTGGAGCCTGAATTTCCCGAAAAACTGAAGGGAATACCGAATTCCCCTCAGGGCATCTATGTTAGGGGACGGCTCCCAGATCCGGAAAAGAAAACTGTTTCCATAATAGGCTCCAGAAATAACAGCGAATACGGCCGGGGAGCGGCCGAATATTTTGCAAGGGAGCTTTCCAGGCACGGGGTCCAGATAGTGAGCGGCATGGCCCGGGGTATAGACGGTATTTCCCAGAGCGCAGCCATCGCAGCCGGAGGATCGAGCTTCGGCATCCTCGGCTGCGGCATAGATATTGTCTATCCGCCGGAAAACCGGGAACTGTACGATAACATCCTGGAAAAAGGAGGCATCATTTCCGAATATCCTCCGGGGATGGCGCCGAGAGCCCGGCTGTTCCCCCGGAGAAATCGTATAATATCAGCATTTTCAGACATACTTCTCGTGATAGAGGCGAGGCAAAAATCCGGAACATCCATAACGGTAAGATATGCGCTTGAACAGGGCCGGGATATATTTGCGCTTCCGGGCAGGATAACCGATCCCTTAAGCCACGGCTGCAATACGCTTATAGCAGACGGCGCAGGCATAGCCACCTGCCCCGGAGACATACTGGAAGCCCTGGGACTTATAAAAGCAGGAAACCGTAAATATAAAAATATAGATCTCAAAAAGTTCACCGATCTCACTTCGAAGCAGTTAAAGATAATCCGACATCTGGACTATTCCCCCGTAAGTGTCAATGAGATCGCATCAAAAACCGGATATGACATACCGGACCTTTTGCTGGAACTTTTGAAGCTTGAGCTGAGGGGCTGTGCAGAAAAGGCCGGACAGGGATATTATATATTGAAGATGTAACACTTGCCGGGAATTCCCGGATGACTCTGCACTGTTATTTATGATAGAATGATCAAAGCACCAAAAGAGAAAACGATCAGCTGGGATCATAGACTGACCGGAGGGGAGAATACTACATGAAAGAAAACAAAAAACTGCCACTTGCAACACAGATCTTTATTGCTTTGGTTTTAGGTATCATTGCCGGCCTTTGCCTGCAGGGCTATGCGGAGTTTGCCGAAAGCTATATCAAGCCATTCGGAACGATTTTCCTTAACCTTCTTAAGTTTATCGTGGTTCCTATAGTCCTTTTCTCCATTCTGTCCGGCATCATTTCAATGAGCGATATAAAAAAAGTCGGATCCATAGGGATAAAGACTATTGTGTACTATCTTTGCACAACAGCCCTTGCGATACTCATCGGTCTGGGGGGAGGAAATCTGTTTAAGCAGTTTTTCCCTATACTCGAAACTTCGGAATTAAGCTATGAGGCCCCTGAAGGAGTTCCTTTCATGGACACCATAGTGGGTATTTTCCCCTCCAACTTTATCGCACCCCTGTCGGAAGCCACCATGCTTCAGGTTATCGTTATGGCGATCCTCCTCGGATTTGCCATAATACTTGTAGGCGATGAAGCTGCTCCGGCCGTAAAAGGCATCAATTCATTTAATCTGATCTTTATGAAATGCATGGAAATGATCCTTAAGCTTTCCCCCCTGGGTGTTTTCTGCCTTATATGTCCTGTAGTGGCGGCAAACGGCGCTACAATACTTGGATCATTGGCAATGGTTCTTCTGGCAGCCTATGTATGCTATTTCATCCACATGATCCTTGTTTATTCCTTTGCGGTAAAGACACTCGGAGGAATGAATCCCATAGACTTCCTTAAAGGACAGCTTCCCGCTATGATATTTGCTTTTTCAAGTTCATCGAGTGTCGGAACACTTCCCATCAATATGAAGGGATGCGAAAAAATGGGGGCCGATAAGGAGATCACCTCCTTCGTACTTCCTCTGGGCGCGACCATCAATATGGACGGAACAGCAATATATCAGGGTGTATGCGCCATATTCATATCCGCCTGCTACGGTATCGATCTGACTATCCCGCAGATGCTGACAATAATACTTACCGCAACGCTTGCCTCAATCGGCACGGCAGGTGTCCCCGGAGCAGGTATGGTAATGCTCGCCATGGTTCTTGCCTCTGTTGGACTTCCTCTTGACGGAATAGCTCTTGTTGCAGGGGTTGACAGGATCTTTGATATGGGAAGAACCGTAGTCAATATCACAGGTGACGCATCCTGCGCTATCGTTGTTTCAAATCTCGAAAGGAAAAAGCAGATGAACCGGAAGTGACGGTCAGCTTCTTCAAAGCGCCAAATGTACTGGAACGTGCTCTCAGAAGACCTTGACGAAATAGAGGCTGCCTTAAACAGCGAAGAGCTGTTCACCGACAGCATCATTGAAACCGAAGAAAGCAGTCTTTCTCAGATCAATGACTGCCTCAAAAGAATGCGGACAGGGGATGTCAGCAAATTCAACCATCTGCCGGCCTTCCTCAGGGAATATTACGGAAGGAAAAGCCTCATTGAGATCTTCGGAAGTGATGAAGAATTCCCTCCCCTTGACGATGATCTTAGAGCACGCCTCTCGGAAATAACCAACGATCCGGCATTCCGCTATATCATCAATACCCTTATAGAACGTAAGGCCGTGGACAGGAACGGAAACAGTCTTACCGAAAGGCTTGAGGAATATGACTCCTTCCTTAACCAGAAAATGATGGAGGAAACCCTTAATCCTCCGGATGAGCCAAAAATCTCCAACCTGAATAAGAAATTCGGTGACAGTGCCGACAAACTGATCTCAGAGAACGCAGAGAAGCAGGTCTTTATTGCCAAGACCTTATTTATGCAGCAGCTCGGCAGAATGGACATAATTAATGAAGACGGTACAGTAGAACCCTATTCCGGAACAGCTGCCCAGCTTTTTGCCCGTGGGAACAGAGTGGCTTTTACCCTGCCCACGGGAAATGAAACAGAGCAGGACATGATCTTTGATGCCTGGCAGAAAAAGGCTCTGGATAGCGGTGTTGCATGGGAAGGACGTTTTGCGAGCCATGAAATGCACAGAAGACAGGTAGACGGATCCGGGAATACCACAAGGGATTTACCTTATGACGGGGCTTGGTCTCGACAGGGAGACAGCAGCCCGCACCGCAGTGAACGGCAGGAGTCCAAAGAATAACAGATATAACG
>CADBTX010000232.1 GCA_902797705.1 uncultured Lachnospiraceae bacterium
AATCTGAACCGCATCTCCTGCGTAAGGATATACGAAGGAGCGGACAAATGTACATTCCGAATCTTTGCCGCACCATCCTCGGAACCTGATGTCAGGAGAGCGGATACCGGAGATTCATTCAGCTTTGTTTTGGATTCGGATGCAAAGAAGGAACCGGCGGATCACTTTCTGTTCATTACCAATAACAGATATTGCAACCGTCAGTTCTTACAACTGTATTACCGGATGCTCCAAAACAGATATCCCGGAACCCTTGATGTGATAGGGTGCTTTCCCGATGATCGTGTCACATCGGTGGAACAGTATGATCCGTTGCAGTATCTTCAGGATCTTATCGGGATCATAGACTGGACATACCGGCTATTGAAAGCGACCGGCCGTTGATGAGGGAGCAGGTATGAAAATATGCATGTATGAAGGATACATCCGTAATCAGAAGAATCTGCTTTGTGAACTGTCTCTTGAAGAAGGGGCCTCTCGCCGGGAAACCGAGGAGCGGATAATCCTTAAGGGCTTTGAGGTGTGGGGCCCGGATATGGCTCTTCATCTGTACGGCTCCTTTGCCATTGTGCTGAAGGATGATGATCGTCTGTTCTGCATAAGGGATGCCTTCGGGATAGAGGATCTTTATTACCGTATTACCGCGAAGGGAGAATTGATATATTCTTCGGACATAAAGACCATCGCCCGTGACCCTTGGTATACCGGGGGTATAGATCCCGACGCACTGCAGCTGTATTGCATGTTCGGATATCCCGCGGGGGAGAAAACGCTATTTAAGGGGATCAGGAAACTGCTTCCGGGCAGATATCTCAGATTTGAAAACGGCACTGCGGTTACAAAAATATGGTTCAAGCCCGGGTTCAGACCGGAGGATGGAACAGATGCCGATAAGTGGGCAGACGAAATAGAAGGATGTTTTGAAGAGATCCTCAGGGAGGATGGGCAGAATCTGGATCCTTCCGAATGCATATCTTTTCTCTCCGGAGGAGTTGATTCATCTTATCTTCTCGCTACCGCGGGGATACAAAGTGCCTTTACCATGGACTTTGAACAGGCAAGCCTCAGGGAGAGCGTTTTTGCCCAAGAAACTGCGGATGCGCTTGGAGCGGCACTTAATGTACTGAACATCACACCGGATACGTATTTTGATGCCATACCTCAATTTTTGCGGTGCACCGGGCTCCCCGTTGTCGACAGCGCAGGCATTGCATTTTACATGGGATGCAAAAAAATCGAAAAAGAAATAACGGATAAAAGGATACTTTTTTCCGGTGAGGGAGCGGATGAGTTCTTCGCCGGATATCATGTTTATAAGAGATACGCTGAACTTGGGATGGGAGATGAGCCGAAGTACTTCGGCTGCGACGGCGTTATGCCCCGGGAAGAGGCGATGCTGCTCCTTCATCAGGAAACTGCTTTCCCGGTCCAGGAACTTCTGCAGGAAACCTTCAACCCTTCTGAAGATGCGCTGTCGCATATGCTTTCCGCCGATATAGCCCTGTGGCTGGAAGGCGACATACTGATGTGCACAAAGGCTGCAAGGGGATGCGGTCTGACACCGGTCCTGCCATATTCCGACATGAGGATGTTTGATATCAGTTCAAGAATGCCGTCAGGCCTGAAACTTAAGGACGATATCGGAAAATTCGCGCTCCGGTATGCGGCCGAAAGGAAGCTGCCGAAAGAGACGGTATACAGGAAAAAAGCCGGATATCTCGTGCCGGTGATAAAATGGTTCCGGGATCCGCTATATACAGACAGGATCAGGAGCACAATATTCGGAGATACGAGCAGGCTGTTTTTTGACACAAGGATCATGGAATCTTACTGGGAACGCTTTCTTGAAGACGGGACGCGGGAATTCAGGATCATATTTGCGGTATATATTTTTGTGATATGGTATGAAACAGTGTATGAGGTAGTTTGTAAGTGAAAAATTTTCTGACAAAACTCAATAAGATAGACAGCAGCGAGGACAACCCGGAAATAGAAAAAAAGTACAGGCTGAACAGAGATCTTACACTCGCAAAGCTCCTGGAATATCTTCCGCCGATGATCGCAACGAATATCTCCACGCTGCTCCTTATTACGGTAGACGGGATTGTCGCCGGAAATCTCGTAGGTAATGATGCCCTTTCGGCTGTGAGTATTTTCGGCCCCATAGACACTTTTATAGGCGCCATAACCGCGATCCTTTCCACCGGAGCTTCGGCTGTCCTCAGCAACAGGATAGGTGAGGTAAATACCGGAAGGGTATTGCAGGCCAAAAAGGCAGTTAAATATATGTCTGTTCTGATGCCGATCGCCTTTTCGCTGATCCAGATCCCACTTATCTTCGGGATCATCGCATCCTACGATCTTAGTGAAAACATGCTGTCTCTTGTCACCGCTTATGCGATAGGGATAATGATATCCAACCCCTTCGGAATGCTGTCGACGGTCAGTGTTTATGAGATCCAGATCATGGGCAGGATGAAGGTGCTTATGAAGCTGGCTCTGCTGGAAGGCATCTTAAACCTTGCTCTGGATCTTCTCTTTGTAGGCGTATTTCATATGGGAGTAGCGGGAACCGGTTACGGGACCGCCGCCGCCTGCATAGTAAGATGCGTGGTCACGGTGATCTATCTGAATAAAGAAACAGACATTTATAAAACCGGTGACGCGAAGATAGTTTTTTCCGATATCGCGGAGATCATTTCCAAGGGACTGCCGGAAGCCGCGTCCATGCTTGTCGTCGTCATGCAGAACTATATAATCATAAGGATAATACTGCAGAGCTTCGGGCCTGAAGGCGGTGTCATAAAGGGCGTCTGCACCTTTTGTTATTCGCTGGCCAATGTTCTCATGAGTTCCGTACAGGGCGCACTGAGACCGTTAATCGGTCTCTTTAACGGAGCAGAAAACAGGAAGGGTGTCCGCAGCCTTATGAAACAGGGAACTGCTATTGTTCTCGGGGTGTCCGGCATAATGATAATACTGTTTGAGGCCATCCCCGGTCTGTTCTACCGGATCCACGGCGTTGATACGGTTCCGGAAGGCGGTGAAGCATCCCTCAGGATCTATGTACTGTGTATAGGTATACTGGGGATCAATTCCGTTTTCCGCCTGTTCTTTTCCACAAGAGGACTGCAGAAGTTTTCCACCACCCTTACACTGGTCGGTAACTGCGCCATGCCTCTGTCCGCGTATTTTCTCAGTGCCCATTGCGCTGCTCCTTTGATATTTTTATCATATCTTGTTGCCGCACTCGTGATACTCATTGCAAATATCATCAGATACGGAATGCTTCAGATCGGGGACATGAAAAAAGAAAGTCAGAGCAAAAAACGCATATATCTTTCGGTGCAGCCGGAGGATGCTGTCGATGCTTCGAAGATGGTACAGCAATATGCCATCGAAAACGGATATTCCCCGGAACTTGCAAATCGCGCAAGGCTGTGTATGGAGGAGATGGTCGCCTATTCTGTCAGATCCAGCAGGAATGAAAACATCAAGAATCAGATAATGTTTTCATTTGATGATGAAAGCGTATTATTTACAATGCTGGATAACGGGGCATGTATAATATTTGACGAAGATAAGGAAAAGCAGCGGATGATCACCGATAACTACGCCCTGCTGAAAAAGCTGGCAAAGTCGATGCAGTACCAGTACGTACTCAATCTGAACCATACGATGCTCAAATTTGAAGGGAAAAAAGTTTGAGACAGCAAATAGAATTTACGAAAAACGACAGCATCGCGGTTATAGCTCCCCACCCCGATGATGAATGTCTGGGGGCATCGGGGGCGTTACTTTTAGCCCCTTCCAAAACGGACATATTTGTTCTTACCGACGGATCCCACGGGTCAGAAGAGAGGTCCTTTGAAGAGGAGGCAGCGCTCAGAAGGTCACAGTTCGAGGCTGAGATGGAATATGTAAAACCCCGTTCATATACATGGCTGGGATATGAGGATACAAAACTGTCCTGTCATCCGGAATGTGCTGATAAGATAGATTTCAGACCATATACGATCATATTTCTGCCATGGACCAAAAGCTTTCATCCGGATCACCGCCATGCGGCATCATTCTGCATAGACGCGATCAGGAGGCAGGGGGCAAAGTCGTCCTGTTATTTTTACGAGATAAACGCTCCATTTTACAGACCTACACATTATATTGATATAACCGGGATCGTTGAAGAGAAACGCAGACTTATAGGTTTTCACGGGGATCAGAAAAAACAGGAGGCCATAACACTTTCTCTTAACGCTTACCGGGCTGCGCAGATGCCAAATCAGCCCGAAACAAAGTTCGCAGAGACCTTTGAAAAAGTGGAAGTGTAGAGATTTTCACGAAGGGGATCGTGATAACGTATCTTTCAATGACACGAGGAGGGGAATATATGACAACAAAAAAGGAAAAGATAAATGACCGGCTTAAAGTAACGATATCCGGAAGCATAGATTCCAATACAGCAGATTCTTTTCGTTCTGCAGTCATAGACGAGCTTGATGATGTGACACTTGTGCTCTTTGATATGAATGAAATGGAATATATTTCCTCTGCAGGACTTCGTGTGATACTGGAAGTATACCAGACTCTCGAGGAAAAGGGCGGTAAGGTGATCCTTGAAAATGTGAGAGAAGAAATACGGGATATTTTCGAACTCACAGGTTTTTCGGAATTTATGGAGATGAGAAATTGAACCTCTCAGGCGGGACCGCAAAGGACGGAATACTGAAAAAAGTTTTACGAATCGTCATCATCTCAATGGCTGTCATCGTGACCCTTAGCATAGCCGCATCCGTCACCCTTATCTTCAGGATGAAAAGGATACATCTTGAAGTAGAGGCGGAGAAAGAGAAGCTTGTGGCTGACAGATCCTGGGATACCACTATAGGCCTCGCAGAAGAGAGCCTCATGAAGATGGTCATTTGGGCAGCCGATAAAACAGATGATGAATTCTGGATACTTCAGCACGATTATCAGACACTTGGAAAACAGGTACAGGATGTGCTCAGGTACCCTGACCATTACCGTGCGCTCCCTGTCGAAGAGCCTAAAATGGAAAACCAGGGGAAATATACCCTTCAGCTGCTGTTTCCCGAAGGGTTTGACAGACAGGATCCCGGGATGCGGGAGACAATGGGAAAGCTTGCGAACCTGGGGCCTATGATGGAGGAGATCGTCAAAGGAAATGAGGGATATACAAGCGAATGCCATATAACTACTCCTGACGGAGTCACCCTTGCCATGGATGACATGTCCGGAGATAAATTTGCGGGCGGAATAATGCCGCCATATGACGCAAGAAACATGTACTGGTATAAGGATGCCTTTAGATCCGGTAAGTTTTATATCTCCGTTCCGGAACAAAGCTACTTCTATGATTTTGAAGAGATAGTATTTGCATTGCCTCTTTTTCAGGACGGAAAGCCTGTTGCAATGCTGGAGGGCACTACCAGAACAGATATACTGAAACAGAAGCTGAGTGAGAGAAATATAGGAGAGACCGGGTTTTCTATCCTGGTGAATGAAAAAGGACAGCTTATGTACTCCCCAAAGGAAAGCGGGGAACTGGCAGTAAGAGATACCCCTTATGATGTGAGAGAGAGCACGAATCCGGAGCTTTCATCTGCGATCGATAATGCCATTAAAGGGAATCCCGGGTTTTCAGAAGTCCTGCTGGACGGAGAAAAGTATTATGCCGCCTATGCCCCCCTTGAATCCTTTAACTGGGCCCAGATCATGTTCATTTCTTCTGATGAACTGAACAGCCCGTCCCGCAGTCTCATTGCCGATATGAAGAGGATCTCGGAGGATCTGTCTGATTCCTATTTAGTTCTTATATGGGAAACCGTGCTGATCCTGCTGATCCTGCTTGTGACCATTACATTTGCAGCTCAGGCAGCAGTAGTTTTTTCCCTTAAAAAGGTAATGCTTCCCATGAATCTCATGACTGAAAAGATACGGAACATGTCAGAAGAAAATTCTGTTTTCGAGATGGAGGAAACCTTCAGGACCGGTGATGAAGTACAGCTTCTGGCGGAGACATTCACGGATTATTCCGAAAGAAACAGAACCTACCTGCAGGAAATATTGAAGATAACGGGAGAAAAAGAGAGAGCCGAAGCCGAGATGGAAGCCGCGGCAAAGATCCAGGCTGCCATGCTGCCGAAAAAGACCGGACCGATCTACGATATGAAGGAGTTTGAGATTTACGGCGATATGCTTCCGGCAAAGGGTGTGGGAGGCGACCTCTATGACTTTTTCCTTATCGATGAGGATCATCTGGCTGTCGTGATCGGTGATGTATCAGGAAAAGGAGTACCTGCTTCGATCTTCATGGCGCTGGTCAAGAATACGGTTCAGGGCCGGCTGCTTCATGATTTTACCGATCTCGAAAAGGCAATGACAAAGATAAATCACATCCTGATACAGGAGAGCGTGAAGTCAATATTTGTCACGTTATGGATCGGCGTACTAAGCCTGTCTGACGGGAACCTAAGCTTTGTAAATGCAGGGCACTGCCTCGCCGCCATATGCAGAAAAGGCGGCATCTTCACCATTGAAAAGGATGATCACAGCATGATCGCCGGCGCCATCGCAAGAGCCAGATTTAAGGTTAATAAGATAAAGCTTGAAGCGGGGGATACGGTATATCTGTATACGGACGGCGTAACTGAGGCGCAGAATGATGCAAACGAGATGTTTAAGGCAACTCGGCTTTTATCCGCCCTTAATGAGGATACTCTACTATCACCCTCCGGGCTTGATGAAAGGGTGAGAGAACGTATACGGGAATTTGCGGGAGATACAGAGCAGTCTGATGATATTACGACCCTTTGCTTCCGTTATAAGCCCGAAAGCAGATGAAGCCGTTGTACCGACAATTTTGGGGCTTAATATTTTGAATAATATGTGTTATGATTAAGGAGTCGGGAGTTTTGGACATACGGGGTTGACGGGAGTTATGGAACATCCATCAAAAGAAAGAAAACTGCATCTGATCATGCTGTTGGCTGTTTTCCTGTTTGCGGCCTTTTTCAGTGCGTCCGTGACCGGCCGGTGTTTTGCGGATCCGATCGCTTTCAGCACCGAACCCACAGCAAACCCTCTATCCGTCAATGCCGTGGGCTGGACCAAGGACAGCACCTATTTCCTGACCCACGTGGGGCCCGGGAAAAATATCACTGCCAGGTATAATGGCCCTGAACTGCAGATGAACAG
>CADBTX010000233.1 GCA_902797705.1 uncultured Lachnospiraceae bacterium
AGACGCATTTTTAAGGTATATCAACGACCTTCAGAAGAAAAAGCCGGTGATCATCTGCGGTGACATGAATGTGGCCCATCAGGAGATCGATCTGAAGAATCCTGCCACAAATCACCGGAATGCCGGGTTTACCGACGAAGAGAGGGAGAAGATGACTGTGCTCCTTCGGGACGGACACCTCATTGATACCTTTAGAGCACTGTATCCGGACAAGACAGGAATTTACTCCTGGTGGTCATACCGGGCCAATGCCAGAAAGAACAATGCGGGCTGGCGTATAGACTATTTCCTTATCTCGGAAAGCCTTAGGGAGAGCCTCGCGGATGCCCGTATACACACGGATATCTTCGGCTCAGACCACTGCCCGGTGGAACTGGAATTAAAGTAAATTTAATTTGCAATTGGTGCGAAAAAGTATAAAATAAAAGAGACGTTAAGTCATTTACAACATGGATCGAAAGGCGGGATATATTTATGAGGCTGGTAACCAGAAGTGATTTTGACGGACTTGTCTGTGCAATGATATTAAAGGAGATCAAGCTCGTTGATGAGATAAAGTTTGTGCACCCCAAGGATGTTCAGGACGGAAAGATAGAACTGAATGAAAATGATCTGACCACCAATCTTCCCTACGATCCCAGAGTGGGTATGTGTTTCGACCATCATGAATCCGAGCTCAGCAGGAATTCCGATGCGGTGAATTCCGGTAAGTGGGTCATCGAGGGCGATGCAAAATCCGCTGCCAGAGTTGTCTACAATTATTACAAGGATAAATATGATCTGGGCAGGATCTCGGATGAGATAATGACCGCCGTTGATAAGGGAGACAGTGCGGATTTCACCATGGAAGAAGTAAAGAATCCAGACGGATGGGTGCTTATGAACTTCCTTATGGACGCCAGAACAGGTCTCGGCCGTTTTCACGATTTCCGGATCTCAAACTACGATCTGATGATGCAGCTCATCGACTTCTGTGTGGACCATCCCATCGATGATGTGCTTAAGCTGCCTGATGTAAAGGAAAGAGTTGATATGTACTTCAAGCAGCAGGAGCAGTTCAAGGCGCAGCTTCAGAAGGTGAGCCGTCAGGAGGGACGCTGTGTTATTGTGGATCTCAGGAATGAGGATCCCATCTATACCGGAAACCGCTTCCTCATCTATACCATGTTCCCCGATGCTTATTTCAGCATTCATATAGCCTGGGGCTTAAAGAAGCAGAATACCGCAGTCATGATCGGAAAGTCCATTTTCAAGGACAGCCCTGATGTAGACAAGAATATCGGAGAGATCTGCTTAAAGCATAGCGGCGGAGGACATAAGAACGCCGGAACCTGCCAGCTTGATAACGACAAGGTGGAGGAGCTTCTGCCCGGGATCCTGGAGTATTTCAATAGCTGAGATAGTTCTGAAACGACATATTGGGCGTAACTGTTCAGAACCCTCGGGATTCTGAACAGATACTTACGATTTTCTAATAATATCACCCTTTTCTTTTTGAGGAGGGTGGTATATATTTAAAAGCAAAACGAAACGTTTCGCTCGGGGGACCGGGCGCGGTATACGGCAGGATAATCAGCCGTAAGCTTTTTATAGAAAGGAGAAATTATTACTTATGGCAGATCAGAGGAAACTGGTAGGCGGGCATCCCGTTATAGGTATCCGTCCCATAATTGACGGAAGAAAGGGACCCCTTGATGTAAGAGGTTCTCTTGAAGAGCAGACCATGAGCATGGCAAAACGTGCAAAGAAGCTCTATGAGGACAATTTAAGGTATGCTGACGGAACTCCCGTAAAGGTAGTGATTTCAGATACCACAATAGGAAGGGTTAAGGAAAGTGCGCTTTGCGCCGAGCAGTTCAAGAGAGAGGGAGTAGAGATCACTCTTTCGGTAACACCCTGCTGGTGCTACGGTTCGGAGACGATGGATATGGATCCCAATACCATCAAGGGCGTATGGGGATTAAATGCCACAGAGAGACCCGGTGCCGTATATCTGGCGTCTGTTCTTGCTACTCATGCCCAGAAGGGCGTTCCCGCCTTTGGCATGTACGGAAAGGATGTTCAGGATGCGGATGATGAGACCATTCCCGATGATGTAAAGGAAATGCTCCTCCGCTTTGGACGCGCAGCTGTTGCGGCTGCTTCCATCCGCGGACTTTCTTATCTTCAGATCGGTTCGGTTACCATGGGTATCGGCGGCTCCATAATGGATCAGGATTTCATGGAATCCTATCTCGGCATGAGGGTTGAGTCTGTTGATGAGGTAGAGATCATCCGCCGCATGGAGGAAGGTATCTACGACGAGGAGGAATTCAAGCGCGCTCTGGAGTGGACAAAGAAGTACTGTCCTGAAGGCTTTGACAAGAACCCCGACTGGATACAGAAGGACAGGAAGACAAAGGACGAGCAGTGGGAATTCACTGTTAAGATGTATATCATCATTAAAGACCTTATGAGAGGCAATGACAAGCTGGCTGATAAGAATGCCACAGCTGGAAAGCAGGCATTTGAGGAAGAGGCTCTCGGCCACAATGCAGTGGCAGGCGGTTTCCAGGGACAGAGACAGTGGACCGACCACTGGCCCAACTGTGACTATCCCGAGGCCTTCCTTTCCACCTCTTTCGACTATGACGGTGCAAGGGAGCCCTACGTTCTCGCTACTGAGAATGATGTGCTGAACGGTGTCTGCATGCTCCTTGAGAAGCAGCTGACAGGCATGGCTTCCATCTTCTCGGATGTCCGCACCTACTGGAGCGGTGATTCCGTAAAGAGGGTAACCGGCTACGATATAGAAGGACATGCCAAGGATTCCGACGGATTCCTGCATCTCATCAATTCAGGCGCATCTGCTCTGGATTATTCGGGAGCAGCCGTTGATAAGGACGGCAACAATGTTGTTAAGGAATTCTGGAACCTTACGGATGAAGACCAGAAGAAGATGCTGGAGGCTACCACATGGAACCCCGCTGATAACGGTTACTTCAGAGGCGGCGGATATTCATCCCGCTTCCTTACGGACGCTGAAATGCCTATAACCATGGTACGTCTGAACCTTGTAAAGGGTCTTGGACCCTTCTTCCAGATAGCTGAAGGATGGACAGTGAAGCTTCCTGCAGAGGTTACCGATACCCTGTGGAAGAGAACAGACTACACCTGGCCCTGCACCTGGTTTGCACCGAGATGCGACGGCAAGGAAGGTAGCGTATTCAAGAGCGCTTACGAAGTAATGCGCGCATGGGGCGCAAATCACGGCGCATCCGTATACGGTCACGTGGGAGCTGATCTTATCACTCTTGCTTCCATGCTCCGCATCCCTGTTGCAATGCACAATGTTCCGGAGGAGAAGATATACCGCCCCGCAGCATGGAGCGCATTCGGAACCAAGGACAAGGAAGCTGCCGATTTCAGGGCCTGCGCTACATTTGGCCCGCTCTACAAGGCTTATAAATAAAGCGGTATAGTTATTCAAAATAGTCAACTTTGGGGGAAGGTGAGGGAGCGCCTCATGCCTTCCCCCTTCTCTCTTCTGAAGGGGGAAGGCTTAACTTAGTGCCATTGGCTGCGCCCGGGGGACGCGTGGAAAATGCCCTCTATATCTGAGAAAATGCGTAATCGGATCAGAGGTCTTACCGAGGCCGCAGGAATGCAAATAATCCGATGATCCCGAAGAGTATCCCTCCGGCTGCAAAGAGGAGATTGCCGGTAAAGCCTTTTCCGCTTATTTCGAATTCTGCAGGATCCTTAGCATTATAATTTATCTCCACAGTATCTCCGATCCTGTATTTGTTGGGGTTGTTTGTTCCTACTCCGGTGCTCATCTCATATCTTTCACCTTCCACGTAATATTCTACAACGGGGGTGTATGTTTCCTTTTTCTTGTCGGAATTATCGATGGTTATGACTGCATCACTGTTCCGGTTTGAATCGTTGGTGGATTTGCTCTCTCTGACATCAATGCTAACGATCGTTGCAGTGGTTTTGGAGGTGAGAGCCGTCATATTATGCACTATCTTTGTCACAAAAAATATCCCGAGGCCTAAAAACAAAATGGAAATGATAAGCAGCATTGACTTTGGCATCGGCTTTGTCTCTCTTTTTCTCATGTTGATGTTCACGTTCATATCAGGTCTCCTTTCGTCGGATGCTTGTTCCGGGAACTTTCTGTCTTTGAAAGAATATTCGACAGTTAGGAGCTGACTGGCAGCAGAAATGTTTGTTCGGTCGTTTTTCGTGTTCATTCGTTTTTCAACAGATAAGGAGTCCGGATAAGTTAAGCCTTCCCCCTTGGGGGCAAAACATGCCGGTGGCATGTTTAGAATGGCGTATAGCCGCGCTGAGCGCGGCTGCCATCGGTAAGGTGTCAGCGTCGCGTTGTTATGCCTTCTCCCTATAAGGGGCAAAACAT
>CADBTX010000234.1 GCA_902797705.1 uncultured Lachnospiraceae bacterium
ATTGAGAAAGCGATAAAGCAGATAATCGACATGAATGATGACGAGCGGGGCATGAACATCGCCTCCCTGGGAAACAGTCTTCAGCGCCGTTATCCCGATTTCGACACAAGAAACTACGGTGCCTCCAAATTAAGCAGATTCTTAGAGCAGTTTTCTTCCCTTGAGCTCACCAAGGTTGAGAACATCACCTATGTAAATCTCAAGTGATCAACAGTTGACACCCCGACAGGGCACCGCTAAAATCAAAGATGCTGTCACTGTGCCGGACCCTGTCCCGGGTCCAGGATGACATGAACAGTAATAATCACTTTACCTTAGAATAATGAAAGGAGCGGCATAAGGAAATGGCCGACAAGAAGAAAATGGTGGAGGCGATAACCTCTATGGAAGAGGATTTCGCCCAGTGGTACACAGATATCGTTAAGCAGGCTGAGCTTATTGATTATTCCAGCGTAAAAGGCTGTCTTATCATCAAACCTGCGGGTTATGCCCTGTGGGAAAATATCCAGGCGGATATGGACAGGCGCTTTAAGGAGACGGGAGTGGAAAACGTATATATGCCCCTCTTCATCCCCGAAAGCCTTCTCCAGAAGGAAAAAGATCACGTGGAGGGCTTTGCCCCCGAGGTTGCCTGGGTGACAATGGGAGGCGGACAGGAGCTGGAGGAAAGGCTCTGCGTACGTCCCACATCCGAAACCCTTTTCTGTGACTTTTACAAAAATATAATCCAGTCTTACCGTGATCTGCCCAAGGTTTATAATCAGTGGTGCTCCGTGGTCCGCTGGGAAAAGACCACGAGACCCTTCCTCCGTTCCAGGGAATTCCTGTGGCAGGAGGGACATACCATGCACGAGACCGCAGAGGATGCGGAAGAGCGCACAGTTCAGATGCTAAACGTATATGCGGATTTCTGCAAGGATACCCTGGCTCTGCCCACCATCCGCGGAAAGAAGACCGACAAGGAAAAATTCGCCGGAGCCATCGCCACCTACACCATAGAGGCGATGATGCATGACGGCAAGGCACTCCAGTCCGGCACCAGCCACAACTTCGGCGACGGCTTCGCTAAGGCCTACGGCATCCAGTTTACCGGCAGAGACAATAAGCAGCATGTTCCCCACCAGACTTCCTGGGGAGTTTCCACCCGTATCATCGGCGCCATGATCATGGTCCACGGAGATAATGACGGACTTGTGCTGCCCCCGAGGATCGCACCCACACAGGTTGTGATAATCCCCATCCAGCAGAATAAGGAAGGGGTTCTGGAAGCCGCCGAAAAGATCAGGGCAGACCTTTCCGGTCTCAAGGTCAGGGTGGATGATTCCGACAAGAAGCCCGGCTTCAAGTTCGCAGAACAGGAAATGAGAGGCTTCCCCATCCGTATCGAGATAGGACCGAAGGATATAGAGAACGGCTCCTGTGTGGTATGCCGCAGGGATACCCGGGAAAAATATACCGTAAAGCTCGATGAGATACGTGATTTCACAGTGAAGCTTCTGGACACCATTCACGACGATATGTACGCCAGAGCCGAGAAGCACCTTAAGGAAAACATCTTCGATGCCAGAACCTATGATGAATTCAAGGATATCGCCGACAACAAGCCCGGCTTCATAAGGGCAATGTGGTGCGGTGACACGGCCTGCGAGGAAAAGATAAAAGAGGATACCACCGTTACCAGCCGATGCCTGCCCTGGGACGACCAGGAAGAGATCTCAGACACCTGCGTATGCTGCGGCAAAAAGGCAAAGCACCTGGTATACTGGGGTAAAGCCTACTAAAAAAGGAAAGGATACATTAACAAAATGAAAGTATTAGTCATCAACTGCGGTAGTTCTTCACTCAAGTATCAGCTCATCAATACCGAAGACGGCACGGTTTACGCAAAAGGCCTCTGCGAGAGGATCGGCATTGACGGAAGCGCCCTGGAATACAAGAAGGGTGATTCCGAAAAGACCGTTGAAAAGATTCCCATGAAGGATCACACGGATGCGGTAAACGCCGTGATCAAAAAGCTCACCGACAAGGAAGTGGGAGTTGTTTCTTCCTTAAGCGAGATAAATGCGGTAGGACACAGACTGGTCCACGGAGGAGAGAAATTCTCTGCTCCCGTCAGGATCGACGAAGAAGTAATAAAGGCTGTTGAAGAGTGCAGCGATCTCGCTCCCCTTCATAACCCCGCCAATATCATCGGCGTAAGGGCCTGCGAAAAGGTTATGCCGGGTGTTCCCCAGGTAGGCGTCTTCGACACCGCCTTCCATCAGACCATGGAGCCCAAGGCCTTCCTTTACGGAATCCCCTACGAATACTATAAGAAATATAAGGTACGCCGCTACGGCTTCCACGGCACCAGCCATGATTTCGTATCAAAGCGCACCGCTGAGATCCTCGGAAAGGATATCAAGGATCTTAAGATAATCGTCTGCCACCTTGGCAACGGAGCTTCCATAAGCGCAGTAAAGGGCGGCAAGTCCGTGGATACCTCCATGGGCCTCACACCCCTTGAGGGTCTTATCATGGGCACCCGTTCCGGAGATCTGGATCCCTCAGTCATAACCTTTATCATGCAGAAAGAAAATCTCTCCGCCGCAGAGGTACTGGATGTATTAAATAAAAAGTCCGGTGTACTCGGTCTTTCCGACGGCTTTTCTTCAGACTTCCGTGATCTGGCCGAGGCTGCGGAAAAGGGCAATAAGGAAGCAGATACCGCTCTCGACGCCTATGCTCTGAGAGTCGCAAAATACATCGGTGCTTATACCGCGGAAATGAACGGTGTCGACGCCATCGCATTCACCGCAGGCGCCGGCGAGAATAACGGAGAGGTCAGAAAGAGGGTCTGCAGTTACTTAGGCTATCTTGGGACCAGCTTTGATGAGGAAAAGAATAAGCTGAGAGGCCAGGAATTCTTCCTGACCAAGCCCGAAGACAAGGTTCAGATCCTTGTGGTTCCCACGGATGAAGAGCTTTCCATCGCAAGACAGACGGTAGAGGTATTAGCTAATTGACCATCACCCTTCCCGAAAAGGTTGAAAAGATAATAAACATTATAGAGAACGCAGGCTTCGAGGCATACGCTGTCGGAGGCTGCGTTCGTGATTTCCTGCTTAAAAAAACACCCCACGACTGGGACATAACCACCAG
>CADBTX010000235.1 GCA_902797705.1 uncultured Lachnospiraceae bacterium
ACCTTATCTCTGATTTTTACAGGGAGATCTACGGAGTGGAAATAAGCGAAGAGGAAATGGACATTATGAGGAGCGTGGCAAGAGAGGCAGGTGTGCTTTATGAGGCCGGTTAAACTTATAATAAGCGCCTTCGGGCCCTATGCCGGTGAGGAGCCGCCCATAGATTTTACATTGTTTGAGGACAGAGGCCTCTTTCTCATATCCGGAGATACCGGTGCCGGAAAGACCACCATTTTTGACGCCATCTGCTTTGCACTGTACGGTGAGACCAGCGGCACATATAAGAATACCAGGAACCTAAGGAGCGAATATGCCGGTGAAACAACCGAAAGCTTCGTGGATTTTTATTTCGAGCATCAGGGCAGGGACTACCATGTGTGGAGAAGACCGGAGTACCAGAGGAAAAAGCACCGGGGCAGCGGGACCACACTGATCCGGGAAAATGCCGTGCTGTATTCCGGGGACGACACCCCCATTGAAGGAAAGACTCAGGTAAACGACGCCGTAAAGGAACTGCTTCACATAGATGTAAGGCAGTTTAAGGAGATCGCCATGATACCCCAGGGGGAGTTCTGGGAACTTCTTAATGCAAAGACGGAGGAAAGGACAAAGATCCTCAGGACAATATTTCAGACCGGTGGATATAACAATATCGAGTACAGGCTTAAGGAGCGTATGGATATGGCCCTTAAGGAAAAAGGGAAAACCGGGGACAGCATCCTGTTATATTTTAACGACGTGACTGCGGATCCGGAGGATCAGCTGTCGGAAAAGCTTGACGAACTTAAGGAAAAGGCCGGGGAGACGGGAAGCGTCTGGAATCTTGATGAGCTGAAAGGGGTATTGGAGAGCATCATTGCCTCAGATACGGAGAGGTTAAAGAGAGAAGAAAAGGCAGCGAAGGAGGCGGAGGAAAGGTACGGAAAGGCCAGGGACAGGCTAGCTACCGCCAATACGAATAACGGCTTTATCGCCCGTCTTCAGAAGCTGATGGAAGAAGAAGAGGAACTAAAGGAGAAAGCAGAGAAGATCCGGGAAAAGGAGCAGTCCTTAAGCCTTAAGAAACGCTCTACCCGTAACGTCCATCCTTCCTACATGGCCTGGAAGGAAAAGGAAGAGGCGGTACGAAGCCTTAAGGAGGAAGGGGAGAAAAAGAGGGCTGAAGAAAAGGATGCCCTTATGGAAGCAGAGAACGCGGGGACTGCCCTTAAAATGGAAAAGGAGAAAGAGCCGGAGGCGGAGAGGCTTCAGAAACTTATCGATAAGATAAATGATGAGGAAGAAAAATATCGGGAGAGGGATGAACTGGAGCGTGAGATAGATGCGCTGAAGGAAAAGGCAGAGCTTCTGTCTGCAAAAGACAGGGAGCTAAAGCAAAAGGAAGAGGGATCAAAGGAAAGGATAAAGAGCTTAAGAGAAAGAGAAAAGGAACTGAAAGCTGCGCCGGAGGAACTGGCTAAAGTCTGTGCGCTGCTTGAAAAACATCTGGACCTTAAGAAAAGCATAGAAGAGATCATAGATGAAAGGATACCGGAGAGGGAGAAAAAGAAGAAAGAACTTGAAGAGGGACAAGGGGCTTACTTAAAGGCTTTTGACGCCTATAAGGAGGCCAACAGGGAAAGGATGGAAGCGGAAAGGATACTGGATGACTGCAGGGCCGGTATCCTTGCACGTAGTCTTAAAGAGGGGGAAGCCTGCCCTGTCTGCGGTTCGCTGCATCATCCCGAGCCTGCCGGGATCCCTGAAAAGGCAATGGACGAGGAAGAATTTAAGGCGCTTAAGGAAAGGGAGGAACTGCTTCAAAAAGAAAAGTCGGAGAAGAATACCAGGGCAGAGAAGGCAAAGTCTGCCCTTGAGCAGTATGAGGACGGGCTGATGAAGGACATGAAGGCCTGCCTTGAAAACCCTGTTTTAGGCCTGGATACGGGAAAAAAGACCGTGGAGGAGCTGGAAGAACTCATAGAGACAGCGGAAGGGACAATTGAAGAAAAGACGGAGGAACTTGAAAATAAGAGGAAGGGCCTGGAAAAAGATAATGAAGAACTTTTGGTCACAGGAAGGGAACTGGAGAAAGCCCTGAAGGATGAGGAGCAGCTTACTAAAGACCGGGGGAAATACGAAAGAGAGAAACTGGATACGGAAAAGACTCTCTCGGAAAGGCGCGGGGTATTTGAAACTTTTTCCGGACTGTCTTTTGAAAGCAGGGAAAAGGCTGAAGAGGAAAGGAAAAAAGCGGAGAAAAAAAGAAGGGAGATCCTTGATTCCAGGGAAAAGGCGGAAAGGCGGAAGAAGGAAGCGGATACTTTACTTGCCTCCATTCAGTCTGCGCTGGAGATCCTTGAAAAGTCACGGTCCGCGGAAGGAGAAGAGGAGAAGAGGAGAAGGGAGATATTTGAAAAGAACCTGAGGGAAAACGGATTCTCATCCCCTGAAGATATGCTTAAGATCGTCATGAAGGAATCGGAGATCGAAGAGGAGGAAAGGGAGATAAGGGACTATAAGCAGAGAGTCCTTACGAATGAAAATATGCTGAAGGAGGCAAAAAAGGATGCGAAGGACCTTGTAAGGGTTGATGTGGAAGCCCTGGAAAAGGAATGCGCCCTCCTTCAGCAGAGGGCTACGGATATGCAGCTTGGCTGTAACAGGGTGAAGAACAGGCTTGAAAACAATAGGGACAAACTGGAAAAGATCCGATCAAGGGAAAAGGGACTAAAGGAGGCATCCAAAAAGAGCCTGCTCTATTCCAGACTCTATGAGCTTGTAAAAGGCACCACCGGAAAGGGGAAGATAACTCTGGAGCAGTATATACAGGCAGCGGGCTTTGACGGAATAATCGCCGCTGCCAACAGAAGGCTTCTCCCGATGAGTGATGGGCAGTATGAACTTTTCCGGCAGGAGGACGGTTTAGGAAAGAAGAGCAATACTTTTCTGGAACTGGAGGTGCTGGATAATTTCACCGGCCGAAGAAGGCCTGTGGGGAATCTGTCAGGGGGAGAGAGTTTTAAGGCCTCTCTGAGCCTGGCACTCGGTCTTTCGGACACGGTCTCGTCAAATCTTGGCGGGATAAAGATGGATGCGCTTTTTGTGGATGAGGGATTCGGGACTCTGGACCGGAGATCCATAGAAGGAGCCATGGAGGCCCTTAAATCCCTGAGCGGAAAGGGAAAACTCGTTGGACTGATAAGCCACAGAGAGGAACTGATAGAAAATATCCCCCTGCAGATCAACGTAAAAAAGACCCGTGAGGGAAGCCATTTTTCCGTTGAAAATGAGCTCTGATCCATTTGAAAAAGCAGGGTCGTTGTGATACCATAAAGGACAGTAAACGGCGGATTTTGGCCGGCGAAGTTCTCGAATATTTCTGAAGGAGGACAGGGATATTATGAAATTACTTGAGGACAGGATACGTAAAGACGGGAGAGCGATAAATGCAGATATCCTGAAGGTCGATACCTTCATAAATCATCAGGTGGATCCCGCCCTTATGTTGGAGTGCGCGAAGGATTTTGCGGAGCACTTTAAGGGACAGGGAGTTACAAAGGTTGCCACCATCGAGAGTTCCGGGATAGCACCGGCACTTCTTACTTCAATAGAGATGGGAGTTCCTCTGGTCATATTAAAGAAGCAGCCTTCCAAGGTATTGAATGATGACCTTTACCAGACAATGGTCACCTCCTTCACAAAGGGAACCAATTATGAGCTTACCCTTTCCAGAAAGGTCATAGACGAAAAGGACCATGTTCTTTTGATCGATGATTTTCTGGCAAACGGAGAGGCTGCCACCGGAGCTGTAAGGCTTGTGCGGATGGCCCACGCCACCGTGGCAGGTGTAGGGGTGCTGATCGAGAAATCATTCCAGCCCGGCAATAAAAAGCTTACGGAAGCCGGATTTGAGGTATATTCCCTGGCAAAGATAAAATCCATGTCGGAAGGCACTATAGAGTTTGTTTGAGTACGGTAATCTATGAATATCAATCAGTTAAAATATGTGATAAGGGTGGCGGCTTCTTCTTCCATGAGGGAGGCTGCCACCAGCCTTTTTATAACACAGCCCGCCCTGTCGTCCAGCATAAAGGAGCTGGAGGACGAAGTGGGCATTTTAATATTTGAGAGGACCAATAAGGGCATATCCCTGACGGACGAGGGCAGGGAGTTCGTGGAGTATGCGAAAAAGGCTCTGGGACAGTATGAGATACTGGAGGACAGGTATCTCTCAAAGAACGGCGGAAAGGAGCGCTTTTCCGTTTCCACTCAGCATTATAACTTTGCAATAAGGGCCTTTACCAAGGTGATAAGGGACATGGATCCGGAAAGGTATGTCTTTTCCATACATGAGACAAAGACCAGGGAAGTGCTGGAGGATGTAAGGACCCTGAAGAGCGAGGTGGGGATAATCTCTTTTTCCGGAGCCAATGAGGGCGTTATAAAGAAGCTCTTTAAGGAGTATAATCTGGACTTTACGCCCCTTATGAGAAGAGAGACCTATGCATACGTGTGGAAGGATCATAAGTTTGCGGGACGGAAGGATATCTCTTTGGAGGAACTTAAGGACTATCCCTGTATATCCTTTGACCAGAGCGATGACAGCGATTTCTACCTTACCGAGGAGGCCATGGCGGACTATGATTTCCCGAAGATGATAAAGTCAGATGACAGGGCCACCACCATGGAGCTTATCGCGGATCTGCACGGCTACTCCGTAGGCTCCGGAATGCT
>CADBTX010000236.1 GCA_902797705.1 uncultured Lachnospiraceae bacterium
AAGTATCTCACAGTGCTCCTTTCTGAAAACAAGAAATCCAGAAAGACAAAGAAGTATAAGCAGGATATTTGCCGCAAGGCCCACTCCGGATAACAGGCTGAAATAGCCTGCATAGACCGTGACAAAGGCAAAGCCGGAGAGCATCACGCTCAGGAAGCCGAAAGAAGCATTTCTTCCCGTACCCTTCTTAAAAAGTATGATAAGGGTCTGCCCTGTGAAATATGTTGTGATAAAGATATACAGCCAGTTTATTAATACCGCCGCCAACTGTCTTACCCCTTCTTTTTCCTGAATGTGTCATAGAGCTCGTTTAATTTCAGCTCCGTCTCCATGCGGTTACGCTGGGAGATATTGTTTAATATGAGTCCCGCAAAAAGAGCCTGTATGGCTGCAACAAAGGCAAAGCCGCAGACGATGAGTGTCGGGAAGCGGGGCACGAGACCCGTTTTCGCCCACTCAAACAGCACCGGGATTATGAATATGACCGAGAGCAGCACCAGCACCGCCGCCACCAGACTGAAAAACTGCAGGGGCTTATACTCCCTGAAAAGCCTGAGTATGGTACGGATCACCTTAAAACCGTCGGAGTAGGTATTAAGCTTTGAAACAGAGCCCTCAGCCCGATCCCTGTAACCTATCACCACGTTCTCCACCTGCATATTGTTGTTTACCGCAAAGATAGTCATCTCGGTCTCTATCTCAAATCCCTTGGAAAGCACGGGGAAGGACTTGACGAACTGATAGGAAAAGGCCCTGAAGCCCGTCATGATATCTCTGATGTCGCACTTGAACAGCCTGTTGATGGCACCTCTCACCAGAGAATTTCCAAGGTTATGGAAGGGACGCTTATTCTCCGTAAAATATGTGGAGGACAGCCTGTCGCCCACCACCATGTCAGCCTGATGAAAGAGCACCAGATCCGACATTTCCCGGGCAAAGCTCATGTCATAGGTATCGTCTCCGTCCACCAGGATGAAGCACTCCGCATCCACCTCCCGGAACATTCGCCGGACCACGTTGCCCTTGCCCTGCATATATTCATGCCTTACAACGGCTCCCGCTTCCTCCGCGATCTCCACTGTACGGTCCGTGGAATTATTGTCATAGACGTAGATCTTTGCCTCCGGAAGAGCCTTCTTCGCATCATCAATAACCTTCCCGATGGAAAGCTCCTCGTTGTAGCATGGGATCAAAACCGCTATCCTGTCCAAAATCCTCTTCCTTTTCCTTACAGTTTCTTTAGCCTGGCGAAACCGGCCATCATCTTTCTCACGCCGATCCCTTCAAATTCAGCCCTTACCTCGTAATCACGGCCCGCATCGGTAATGGAGAGCACGGTACCCACTCCGAACTTGAAATGCCTTACCCTGTCACCTTCCTTATATGCAGGCAGGGTCTTTACCATGTCAGAACCCTTCTTTATGGAATCAAGGGAAAACAGGGACTTAACGGGCTTCTCAAAAGAAGGAGAACTTTGAGTCACGGCCTTCGCTGCGGGCTTTTCATTCATATCAATAAGATCCTCCGGGATCTCCTCAATGAATCTGGACATGGGATTTCTTCGCCACTCACCGTTTGTCATCCGCTCGAAGACACCGGTCATGGTAAGGCTTTCCCTGGCCCTTGTTATTCCCACATAGCAGAGTCTCCGCTCTTCCTCTATCTCAAAAGGATCCCCGTTTATGGCCGCGTATCCGGGAAATAGCCCCTCTTCCATACCCGCCATATAGACCTCCGGGAATTCCAGTCCCTTGGCATTGTGCATGGTCATGATCAGCACCTTATTCCGGTCGTCATCCCCGCTGCCCTTGTCGATATTATTTCCCTCCAGTCCGTTTATCCTCATAAAATCCGTAAGATCCGGCACCTCTGCCTCTTCCTCATAGGCATCCAGAGTCTCCCTGAGCTTATTGATATACTCCTTCTGCTCCCGGTACTTATCCTCGGACTCCATCTCGGAATAGAGATAGTCCATATATCCGCTCTCCTCCAGTATCCTGTTTAAAACAGCGGAGAAACTCATAGAGGAAGCATCTTCCCGGATCTTTAAGATCATATCGGTAAAGTCCGTGATGGCATTCTTTGCCTTTGCGGGAATGCCGGCAATATCCTTAAGTGAAAAAAGGGCTTCAAAAAAAGTCATGTTATTTGCGCCGGCGAAGATACCGATCTTATCGATGCTGCTCTTTCCAATGCCCCTCTTCGGAACATTTATTATCCTTTTCACCCTCATATCGTTTACGGCGCTGTCCACCGTCATGAGATAGGATGTCAGGTCCTTTATGACCTTTGTGTCCCAGAACTTAAGTCCCTTTACCACCTCATACTGTATATTCCTGACCCGGAGCGCATCTTCCAGTTCCTTGCTCTGGATATTGGTGCGGGTAAGAATGGCGAAGTCACCGTATTCCCGCTCACCATCCCTTACCTTTTTCCTGATATCCTCGGCGATAAAGTCCGCTTCCCCTCTGGGGTCATTAAGCTTCCTGTAACGGATCCTCTTTCCCCTTTCCCCTTCTGTCCAAAGAGACTTTACCTTACGCTCCGTATTGTTCCTTATGACAGCGTTGGCCGCATCCAGTATGGTGGAGGTGGAACGGTAGTTTTCCTCCAGCCTCACGGTATAGGCGTCGGGATAGTATTTTTCAAAGTTCAATATGTTGTAGATATTGGCACCCCTGAAGCGGTAGATGGACTGATCGTCATCTCCCACCACGCAGAGATTCCTGTATTTTTCAGCCAGAAGCCTTATGAATTCGAACTGGGATGTGTTGGTGTCCTGATACTCGTCCACCATTATGTACTTATATCTCTCCCTGTAGTTCTCCAGCACCTCGGGATACTCTTTGAAAAGCCTGACGGTATTCATGATCATATCGTCAAAATCCATCATGCCGTTTTTCATAAGCTGTTCCTGATATTCCCGGTAAATATCCGCAACGGAAATCGTGTTGAAGATATATTCACACTCGCCGGTCCTTTCATAGTCCAGCGGAGTCAGGAGTTCCACCTTTGCGGCGGAGATCTTGTTTATCACCATCTTAAAGGGCACCCTTTTAGGATCCAGCCCCATTCTCTCATAGACTTCCTTTAATACGCTCTTCTGGTCCGTGGTATCCGCTATCTCGAATTTCTCCGGGTATCCCAGTTTGGAGGCATGGACAAAAAGAATCTTAAGACAAGCGGAATGGAAGGTGCTGACATTCATCCTGCCAAAGCCCGGCCCCGCCATTTCACGTATCCTGTCCCTCATCTCATTCGCAGCCTTATTTGTGAAGGTCACCGCCAGTATATTCCCGGGATCCACCTTTTTCTCCGTAAGAAGATAGGCCATCCTGTATACTATGGTCCGGGTCTTTCCGCTCCCGGCCCCCGCCAGGATCAGCACAGGGCCCTCGGTTTTCCTCACCGCCATAGCCTGTTCTTTATTTAACTCCCTGTCTATATCCATATTTTATCCTGTATTTTAACTTCTTGAATCTGCCCCGAACAAAGTTTATAATCTGTCTATGCTGCTTCTTTCTTAACTGCAGAGGTACTGACATGACTTTTGACCCCGAAAACCTTATAGAAAGCATAATCGAAAGTCTTGGACGGATCGAAACCATTGATGTTTCTGCCCTTCCCGACATAGGTCTGTACATGGATCAGGTCACGACTTTTATGGAAAAAAACATGGAGCACACCAAGAGGTACTCCACCGATAAAGTCCTTACCAAGACCATGATCAATAATTATGCCAAAAACAAACTGCTTCCGCCTCCCGATAAGAAGAAGTACGATAAAGATCATCTTATCATGCTGATCTTTATCTATTACTTTAAGAACATCCTGTCCATCAACGATATTGAAAAACTGATGGCTCCTCTGTCCGAAAAGTATTTCCACTCGGATTCCGACTTTAACTTAAAGGATATCTATTCCTATGTCAGCGAAAGCTCCCTGAATCAGGTGGAGGAACTCCAAAAGTACGTGAAGCAGAAGTATTCCGAAAGCACAGAGATTGCCGGAAAAGCCGGAGAAAGCGGCATTTCGGAGGAAGACAGACGCTTTATAGAGATCTTCTCCTTCATCTGTTCCCTCTCCTTTGATGTCTACGTTAAACGGCTTATGATCGAGAAACTAATCGACCTCATGCATCCTCTCTAATACCAGATCGTAGCCGTCATTGCCGTAGTTAAGGGACCTGTTTACACGGCTGATGGTGGCTGTGGAAGCGCCGGTCTTTTTGGCGATCTCCTGATAGGTCTTCTTATCCTTCAGCATCCTTGCTACTTCAAAGCGCTGTGAAAGAGAAAGGATCTCATTCACCGTAGCCAGATCCTCAAAAAAAGTATAGCACTCCTCTTTCGTCTCCAATGTAAGGATCGCGTCAAAAAGCGTATCCACCGCCTCGGTATGTAACTTCGCGTTCACTTATTCCCCTCCGCTCTCAGGCCTTGATGAAAGCCTTGTAAGCCTTATACCCTTCGTAAAGATCGGACTTGCTGGTAACCTCCCAGGGCGCATGCATGGAAAGCACTGCCATACCGCAGTCTACCACATCCATGCCGTAGAGTGACATGATGTAGGCAATGGTACCGCCGCCTCCGGCGTCAACCTTTCCAAGTTCCGCAGTCTGGTAAGCCACCTTGTTTTCTTCCATCACGTGACGGATAAAGCCGAAGTACTCGGCGTTGGCGTCATTTGAACCGCTCTTTCCCCTGGCACCGGTAAACTTGTTGAATACGATGCCCTTTCCGAAAAATGCTGCATTCTTCTTGTCGAACTGTGAAGCATACAGTGGGTCGAAAGCCGCACTGACATCTGAGGACAGCATTCTGGAATTGCTTAAGGTACGCCTTAATGTCAGGTCTCCCTCACGCCCCATAAGGCTTAATACCTCCGCCAGGGTGTTCTCGAAAAAGCGGGAACGCATGCCGGTGGCACCTACGCTGCCTATCTCCTCCTTGTCCACCAGAAGGCAGACAGAAGTGCGCTTTACCGTCTTCACATCGAGAAAAGCCTTAAGTGAAGCAAAGGCACATACCCTGTCGTCCTGTCCGTATGAGAGTATCATGGAACGGTCGAAGCCAAGCTCCCTTGCCTTTCCGGCAGGGACTATCTCGAGCTCCGCGGACTCAAAGTCCCGCTCCTCCATATCGTATTTATCCTTGAGAAGCTGAAGGATGTTCTCCTTTACAGCCTCCTTTTCCTTGCCCTTAAGGGGAATGCTTCCGATAAGGATATCAAGGTTTTCCCCCTCCACTGCCTTTGCTGCCTTCTTATCCATCTGCTCCGAAGCAAGATGTATGAGAAGATCCGTAACGCAGAATACAGGATCATCCTCGTCTTCACCGATATTGACCTCGGTGGTGGTGCCGTCGGTACGGACTATCACGCCGTGGATCGCAAGGGGAAGGGTCACCCACTGGTATTTCTTGATCCCGCCGTAGTAATGGGTGTCCAGATATGCGAGTTCGTTATCCTCATACAGGGGGTTCTGCTTCACATCCATCCTGGGTGAATCAATATGGGCGCCGAGGATGTTCATTCCCTCTTCGATATCATCCTTTCCGATATTGAAAAGCGCCACGGTCTTTCCCATACATACCGCATATACCCGGTCTCCGGCTTTGATCCTTGTCTTCTTTTTAATAAGATCATGAAGGTTTTTATAGCCGGCCCTCTCTGCTTCGTTCACGGCTATATCCGCGCACTCCCTCTCGGTCTTTCCGTCGTTCAGGAAGGCGATGTACTCCTTCGATATCTTCTCAAGTTCCTTTTTTGCGGCTGCGGTATAACTAAGCCAGGTATTCTTCTGTTCCATTGATTCAACTCCTTATCTGTCAGCCCCCTCCGGGACCGACCTCATCAGCCATCTATCTTCATGAAAGTGTTGGGATCGATGGACTTACCCTTATACTGTATCTCGTAAGTAAAGGTAGGCTCCAGCGACGTGCAGGAAAACAGCGCCGTTCCCCGGAGCACCTGGGTGCCTTCCGAGAGCAGCGGTTCATCCTTGTATCTGTATATTGACATATAGTCATTCCCGTGATCTATCTCGATCCTGTAGCCAAAGTCCGTATCGCTCACGACCTTGGTGACGGTGCCGTCTCCCGCGGCAGCGATCTTTGTGCCGTCGCCAACGGTAAAGGTGATGAAGCCCTTAGTCTCGTCAAACTTGGAGGGCTGGCTCACCTGCCCTGTTATGGGGAGTCCGGTGGGTATGTAGCTTAAGGCGCTGGCGCTGTCCGTCTGCTGCTCCACGTAGTCCTTGGTCTCCAGATACGTCTTAGCAGTCAGAAGCTCACTCTGCAGTTCCTCATTCTCTGCCTGGAGAATGATATTGCTGCTTGTCACCGACTCCAGCTGGGCGGTGAGGGCCAGGATCTGATTCCTGTCATCCTCCACCTCTCCCGAAAGTTTTACAAAATAAGACAGTGACACTACCAGCAGAAAAGCCAGGGCTGCCACCAGTATGATGATAAAATCCAGCGCTATATGAAACTGCTTCACATCTCCACTTCCCTCGGGAACAATGAGCAGATTAAATCTTCTGGTCTTTTTCTTCTTCTTTTCTTCTTCCATTTATCCTAAAATCTCCGAGAAATATAATAAACGACAAAACTCTTTTGTTCCGGAGTTTACTCTGCGCCGTGGACAGCGCGGTTAAAGATGCGTCCCCCGGACACTTTGTTGATTATATCACAATCGGGATTTTCTTCAAGATAAGTGGATTTTGTCAGTCTGCATCTTGTACGTGGATTTTGTCAGTCCGCATCCTGTACGTGGATTTTGTCAGTCCGCGTCCTGTACGTGGATTTTGTCAGTCCGCGTCCTCAAGGATACGGCGGGCGGCAGAGCCTCTGGATATCCCATTATCCATTGCCATTTTTCCTATGAGCCTGTGGGCATCATCCTCTGTCATGTGATCTCTTTCCACAAGCAAAAACTTGGCCTTGCTTACGAGCCTCATTTCCTCCAGCTTTTCCTCCAGCGCCCGGTTTTTCTTTTCCAGTTCGTGAATCCTGTTCTGGGAGGCGAGAAGGAACCTTACAGCACGGTCGAACCTGTGGCGCGGCAGGGGTTTCGGGAGCACAAGTATCCCGCGCTCCGTCACCCTTTCAAGCACATTTTCATAGGAATCCTGCGGAGTGATGATCAGCACGGAAGCACTGCACTTCTGCACCGTATCCATGGCAAAGCCCTCGCCTGCTTCATCCGGAAGAGGTGAATTGATGATAACGATATCATAATACCTTTCAAGGATGCAGCGACGGCCAACAGCCGCACTTTTCCTGAGATCGATACTAAAACCCGAAAGGGATCTCTTCACGATCTGGTCAAACTGCGGCGATGCAGACACTATCAATATGGAATGAAATGTGTCATCCCTGGGCATAGACTCTTTCCTTAAACTCCTGTATAGACCTTAATGATGCCTTCGGGAACAATGCTCTTCACAAAGTCACTCTTTGCGGCGAGTCCCGCTGCCTCACGGCGTGAACCCGGAAGGAGCAGCGCTTCATTTGCCATTTCCTCCGGAAGTTCCGTCCTGTTTTTGATACCCTGAAGCCCGGCATGGATGAGCAGGGCATAAACCAGATAGGGATTTCCCGAAGCATCCGGGGATCTTAATTCCACCCTGGTCCTTCCCTTGTAGGTCTCTATATACATCATCTCCGACTCACCGGCGCTGGACCAGTTTACCTTATCGGGAGCCGTATTATTTCCAAGCCTTGCATAGGAGCCGTCCGTAGGATTCAGGAAGATGGTGATATCCCTGATCTTTTCTATTATGCCTGCGGCGGCGTATTTTATCACGTCTTCTCCCTTCTTACTGTCCGCATAGATCATGATATGGTAACCGTTTCCCGGCTGGTCCGGAAGGGGCATGGGAGAAAAATCCGCCGCCAGACCGTAGATATCCGCGATGGTGCTTACGACCATCTTGAAGGTGGTCATCTGATCCGCAGCCTTTAAGGGACGGGCATAATGAAAGTCTATCTCATTCTGTCCGGGGCCTCTTTCATGATGTGACCTCTCGGGAATAAGCCCCATCCTCTCTATGGTAAGAGAGATCTCCCTCCTTACGTTCTCACACTTATCGAGAGGGGCGATATCCATGTACCCTGCCTTGTCATAGGGTATCCTGGTGGGGTTTCCGTCATCATCCTTCATAAAGAGATAGAACTCGGTCTCGGTTCCGAAGCGGAATTCGATCCCCTCTTCTTCGGCATCCTTAACCGCCTTCCTTAAGATCGCTCTGGTATCGCTCTCATAAGTTCTGCCCTCGGGATCAAAGAGATCGCAGAACATCCTTATGACCCTTCCGCTGTCAGGCCTCCAGGGCAGTATGGCCATGGTGTCCGGATCCGGTTTCAGATACAGGGAGGCGTAAGGACAGTCCTCAAAGCCCGGGATCACCTTCGGATTAATGGGTGCCCCGTCAGTGAAGGCCTTTTTTACTTCACCCGGCATGACTGAGATATTTTTCTGCACTCCGTAGGCGTCACGAAAGGCAAGACGTATAAATTTCACGTCTTCCTCTTCTATAAACTTCATTACTTCATCAACGGAATAATTCATCTCTTATCCTTTCATATTAAGCGCAGCCCTTATAAACTCCCTGAAAACAGGATGGGGTCTGTTTGGTCTCGATTTAAACTCCGGGTGGAACTGGACTCCGATAAAGAAGTTCTTATCCTTAAGTTCTACCGTTTCCACCAGTCTGTCATCCGGTGACAGCCCGGAGAGCACAAGACCCTTTTCACTAAGTATCTCCCTGTACTCATTGTTGAATTCATAGCGGTGCCTGTGTCTTTCGGATATTTCTTCTTTGCCGTAACACCGTTCCATAAGGGTTCCGGGGACTATGCGGCAGGGGTAGCTCCCGAGCCTCAATGTACCTCCCTTTTCTATATCTTCCGACTGTCCCGGCATAAAGTCAATGACCTTATGTTCCGAGGCCTCCTCAGATTCACCGGAGCAGGCATCCTCTATACCTGCCACGTTCCTTGCGAATTCTATCACAGCTATCTGCATTCCGAGACAGATACCGAAATAGGGCACATCATTTTCCCTGGCGTACTTTGCAGAGAGGATCATGCCCTCGATACCTCTGTCACCGAAGCCTCCCGGGACTATGATGCCGGAGACTTTTCCCAGCCGCTCCTCATAGTCCGACCCGCCAAGTTCCACGGAATCGATCCACTCTATCCTGACTCTGGCCCCTAAGGCAAAGCCTGCGTGTCTTAAGGCCTCCGCCACGGAAAGATAGGCGTCATGGAGTTCCGTGTATTTCCCAACAAGGCCTATGGTAACCTCCCTGTCGGCGGACTCTATCCTCTTTTCCAGGGCCTCCCATTCCTTAAGATCCGGTTCGGGAGCGTCTATAGAAAGTTCCCTGCATACCACCCCGGAAAAGCCTGACTTTTCCAGCATCAGAGGCGCACCGTAGAGACTCTCAAGGGTCCTGTTCTCTATGACACAGTCCTCCTTCACATTGCAGAACATGGAGATCTTTTTGAATATCCCCTTCTCCAGAGGCTCGTTGCATCTAAGTACTATTATATCCGGTTTTATCCCCATGCCCTGAAGTTCCTTTACGGAGTGCTGCGTGGGCTTTGATTTATGCTCATTTGAGCCATGGAGATAGGGTACCAGAGTTACATGGATAAAGAGACTGTTCTCCTTCCCCGCTTCCAGCGAGATCTGCCTCACCGCTTCAAGGAAGGGCTGGGATTCGATGTCTCCTATGGTGCCGCCGATCTCCGTTATCACAACATCCGCCCCGGTCTCTTTTCCGGCCCGGTAGACGAATGCCTTTATCTCATTGGTGATATGGGGGATCACCTGCACCGTAGAGCCCAGGTACTCCCCCCTTCTTTCTTTATTCAGCACATTCCAGTATACCTTTCCCGAGGTAAGGTTTGAGAATCTGGTCAGATCCTCATCGATAAAACGTTCATAGTGGCCAAGATCCAGATCCGTCTCAGCCCCGTCCTCCGTGACGTACACCTCTCCGTGCTGGTAAGGGCTCATGGTTCCGGGGTCCACATTTATATAAGGATCCAGCTTTTGCGCAGCCACCTTCAGTCCCCTGGCTTTTAAGAGCCTGCCCAGTGAAGCTGCTGTTATCCCCTTGCCGAGACCCGAGACCACGCCTCCGGTCACAAAAATATACTTTGTCATGCCAATGCCTTTCTTAAAGATCCTTTTCTTAAATCCTTTTTATCCGTTCCACAGCTTCCACAGTGTTCTCCCGGTTTCCGAAGGCAGTAAGGCGGAAGTAATGCTCTCCTCCCGGGCCGAATCCGGAGCCCGGCGTGCCGACCACATTTGCCTTATTTAATAGGAGATCGAAGAATTCCCAGCTTGTCATATCATCCGGAGTCCGAAGCCAGATATAAGGGGCGTTCACTCCTCCGGAAACCTGATATCCTGCCTCCTTAAGACCCTCGTAGATCAGCCTTGCATTTTCCATATAGAATCCGATCTGCTTTTCTATCTCCTGTCTGCCCTTTTCGGAATAGACCGCTTCACCCGCTCTCTGGACTATGTAGGGAGCTCCGTTGTACTTTGTGCCATGGCGACGCGCCCAAAGGTCATGCAGGGCGACTCCCTCAAGCTTAAGAGCCCTGGGCACCACAGTATAGCCAAGCCTCAGCCCCGTAAAGCCCGCGGTCTTTGAAAATGACCGGAATTCGATGGAACAGTTTTCCGCCCCCTTGCATTCGTAAATGCTGTGAGGGATACCGGGTTCTGAAATATACGCTTCATAGGCGGAATCATAGAGTATGACCGAACCGTTCATATTGGCATAATCAACCCATTCCTGAAGCCGCTCCTTATTTATCACGGCTCCCGTCGGGTTATTCGGGAAACAGAGATATATTAGATCCGGCACCTCCTCAGGGAGCTTGGGCACAAAGTCCGTTTCCGCGGTACAGGGCATATAGACCACTCCGTTAAAACGCTGCTTCTCCGGGTCATATTCTCCGGTCCTTCCCGCCATAACATTGGAATCCACATAAACCGGATACACCGGATCGCACACCGCCACCACATTGTCCCTGCTGAATATCTCCTGGATATTTCCGCAGTCACACTTGGCTCCGTCGGAGATAAAGATCTCATCCGGTCCTATCTCACAGGACCTTGCCTTATAATCCTTTTCGGAGATCACCTTCCTCAGAAATTCATAACCAAGGTCGGGGGCGTAACCCTTGAAGGTCTTCGCGTCCCCCATCTCATCCACTGCGGAATGCAGTGCCTTTATGATCTCCGGCGAAAGAGGCTGGGTCACATCTCCTATCCCCAGACGTATTACCCTTTTCCCGGGATTTGCCGCCTCATATTCCCTGACCTTTTTCCCTATGGTTGAAAAAAGGTAACTGCCGGGAAGCTTCTGATAATCCCTGTTAACCTTTGCCATCTTTATTTCCTTCCTTTCCTTAGCTTATCCCAGTCTATTTCTCCCTCAAACACGGTTTCCGCGGGACCGGTCATATACACGTGGTTATCATCCTCATTCCACTCTATGTCCAGATCACCGCCCCGGAGCCGCACCCTGACACGCCTGTCAGTGTATTTATTTATGACGGAAGCCACCACGCTGGCGCAGGCCCCTGTGCCGCAGGCGAGAGTTTCCCCGCTGCCCCTTTCCCAGACACGCATCTTTATGGTATTTCTGTCGATCACTTTAATGAACTCTGTATTTACTCCCTCCGGGAAAATAGAGAGATGCTCATATTCCGGGCCGGTCTTTTCCAGATCAAGACTGTAAGGGTCATCCACATATATGACCGCATGGGGATTTCCCATGGATACCGAGGTTATACTGACGGTTTTTCCCTTTACATCCACAAGAGCGTCAATAAGATCTTCATCCGGGACCGGTTCTCCCAT
>CADBTX010000237.1 GCA_902797705.1 uncultured Lachnospiraceae bacterium
AGTCTATCGGCGGAGGTTTTATACTGACGGCCGGAAGTCTGATCTACGACTGGAGTAATGCAGGCCGGACGGAGCAGTTTGAAAAACTGATAGAAGACGTCTTAAGAGAGACACAGTACGACAAGAAAGATCTGCTGGATATCTTAAAGGCGGAGATAAATGATTTTGAACTTCACGCAGAATCCAATGAGGTGGGAACCGTTGAATTTGTAGGAGACGGCATTGCCACCCTGAGTGGCGTGGAACATGCGGAATACGGCGAAGTCATTGTGTTTGACGATGGCACAAGGGGAATGGTGCAGAATATCGAGACAGAGCAGATCGGCTGCATCCTTTTTGGAAGAGAACAGGCCATAAGGGAAGGCATGAGAGCTGTACGGACCCGCAAAAGAGCCAGTATTCCCGTGGGTGATGCCTTTCTTGGAAGAGTGATAAATGCTCTTGGGGATCCTATTGACGGACAGGGCAGGATAAAGGCAGTGACACACAGACCGGTGGAATTTCCGGCGCCGGGGATAGTTGACAGGAAATCCGTGGGAGTACCCATGGAAACAGGCATACTTGCGATAGATTCCATGTTCCCTATAGGCAGAGGCCAGAGAGAACTTATCATAGGCGACAGGCAGACCGGTAAAACATCCATTGCCATTGATACCATAATCAATCAGAAAGGCAAGGACGTTAAGTGTGTTTACGTTGCCATAGGCCAGAAGGCTTCAACAGTAGCAAAGATAGTATCTACGCTAAAAAAGGTCGGCGCAATGGAGTACACCATTGTGGTCTCCGCCACAGCCAGTGATCCGGCGCCCCTTCAGTATATTGCGCCCTATTCTGCCACCGCCATTGCCGAGCAGTTCATGTACAAGGGTGATGACGTGCTGATAATATATGACGATCTGTCAAAGCACGCTGTTGCGTACAGGGCGATCTCCCTTCTTCTTGGACGTCCTCCCGGCAGAGAAGCGTATCCCGGAGACGTATTCTATCTCCACTCCAGACTTCTGGAGAGATCCAGCCGTCTGGCGCCGGAATTGGGAGGCGGGTCATTAACGGCGCTGCCGGTGATAGAGACCCAGGCGGGAGATGTTTCAGACTATATTCCCACAAATGTGATCTCCATAACTGACGGGCAGATATTCCTGGAGAGCGACCTCTTTTTCGAGGGACAGAGACCCGCGGTCAATGTAGGACTTTCAGTATCCCGAGTGGGAGGTGCTGCCCAGAGTAAGGCTATGAAGAAGTCGGTGGGTTCTCTCCGTATAGATCTGGCACAATATAGGGAAATGGCAGTATTTACCCAGTTCTCATCGGATCTTGATCCCGCCACAAAAGCCATGCTTACCCATGGAGAGGTTTTGATGGAACTCTTAAAGCAGCCTCTTGAGCATCCGCTTTCTCTTGCAGAGCAGGTAATTTCCCTGGTGGCGGCCAATAATAAGCTGCTGGATGACATCGAAAAGAAAAAGGTCAAGACATTCCAGAGGAGTATGCTTGATTATATTGAAAAGATACACGGAGATATCGTTAAGAGCATAGAACAGAGACAGATACTGGATCAGGATCTGACGGAAAAGATCATCGCCTGTGTTTCCGAATATAAGAATGGAGAATGGAAGGCCTCATTGGAAGGCTGATGGTTCATGGCTAATACCAAAGAGATCAAGGACAGGATAAACAGCATAAAGGAAACCCAGAAGATCACCAACGCCATGTATCTCATTTCTTCCACGAAGCTGAGGAAGGCCAAGAAGGAACTGGAAAACACCGAGCCCTATTTCTATGGGATGCAGGCTATGACAGAGCGCTTGAGCCGGCATATTTCCGGGGTGAACAGCATATTTTTCCGTAACTTTGACGATGATCCCGACAGAGATAGAACAGCGGCCTTTCTTGTCATCACGGCGGACAAGGGCTTGGCAGGTGCTTACAATCACAACGTATTGAAGCTCACCGAAGAAGAGATGTCAAAGTATAAAAATACCAAACTCTTTGTGGTGGGTGAACTGGGAAGAAAATATTTTGAGAATAAGCATATTCCCATAGACGAGGAATTCCTGTACACGGCTCAGAATCCATCTCTTCACAGGTCCAGAGTGATCACACTCCGGCTTCTGGAGCTATATGAAACCGGGCAGATACAGGAACTTTTCATAGTGTATACCATTATGGTCAGCAACGCGGAGATGCAGCCTCTTCTGCACAGGCTTCTTCCCATGAAGGAAGCGGTTGCCATGAGCATACCGGCGGATGTGTATCAGGAAGAATTTCAGCTGGTGCCGTCCCCCGAAGATGTAATAAAGGCGGTGGTTCCAAACTGTATCAACGGATATATCTTCAGTGCTCTGGTGGAATCCTTCTGTTGCGAACAGCACGCCAGAATGACGGCGATGCAGTCTGCGAATGACAGCGCGAATGCCATTTTGCATTCATTAAATATACAGTACAACAGAGTTCGGCAGGCAGCCATAACACAGGAGATCACGGAAGTCTGCAGCGGCGCAAAGGCCCAGAGATTACGAAAACGCAAGAAGGCTTGAATTTATGGAAGCAAGGATGAGAGAAGGAAAGATAATACAGGTTTTGGGTCCGGTTGTGGATGTGGAATTTCAGGACAGGACGAACCTGCCTTATATCAAAGATGCCCTGACGGTGGATAATAATGGCGAGAAGGGTGTCATGGAGGTTTCCCAGCATGTGGGTGACGGGGTGGTGCGCTGCATCATGCTTACGGCCAGCGAGGGATTACATAAGGATATGCCTGTTTTTGACAAGGGCGGGCCCATCAGTGTTCCTGTAGGAAAGCGGACTCTGGGAAGGCTTTTCAATGTTTTCGGTGATACCATCGACCACGGAGAAGATATAAATGAAGGTGAAAAGTGGCAGATACACCGGGAACCTCCCAGATTTGAAGACCAGTCTCCGGTGCAGGAGATACTGGAAACGGGAATAAAGGTCATTGATCTTCTTGCACCCTATTCCAAGGGCGGAAAGGTAGGCCTTTTCGGCGGCGCCGGTGTAGGAAAGACGGTGCTGATACAGGAGCTGATTACGAATATTGCTACCGAGCACGGCGGATATTCGATATTTACCGGTGTAGGAGAGCGTTCCCGTGAGGGTAATGACCTTTGGTCGGAAATGCGGGAATCCGGAGTACTTGAAAAGACAGCTCTGGTATTCGGACAGATGAACGAACCTCCCGGGGCCAGGATGAGAGTTGCTGAGACCGGCCTTACCATGGCGGAATATTTCAGGGACGTTGAACACAGGGACGTGCTTCTTTTTATTGACAATATCTTCAGATTTGTACAGGCAGGGTCGGAGGTTTCGGCTCTTCTCGGCCGTATGCCTTCAGCGGTTGGCTATCAGCCTACCCTTGCCAACGATATGGGTGAACTTCAGGAGCGGATCGCTTCCACCAGAGAAGGTTCCGTAACAAGTATCCAGGCGGTTTACGTGCCTGCAGATGACCTTACGGATCCGGCGCCGGCCACAACCTTTGCCCATCTGGATGCTACGACTGTATTATCCAGAAAGATAGTGGAACAGGGTATATATCCTGCGGTGGATCCTCTGGAGTCCAGTTCAAGGATACTGGAGCCTGAGATCGTTGGAGAAGAGCACTATGAGACAGCGCTGAAGGTTCAGCAGACTCTTCAGAAATACAAGGAACTTCAGGATATCATCGCGATCCTTGGAATGGAGGAGCTATCGGAAGAAGACAAGCAGACTGTCTTCCGTGCCAGAAAGATACAGAAGTTCCTGTCACAGCCCTTCCATGTGGCGGAAAACTTTACCGGAACCCCCGGAAAGTATGTGGAAGTCGGAGATACGATAAAAGGGTTCCAGGCCATAATCAACGGTGATGCAGACCATTATCCCGAAGAAGCGTTCTTCAATGTGGGAACGATAGAGGATGTGGCAGAGAAGGCGAAAAAGCTTTGAGTAACAGCACGTATTTTTTCAGGATAATTGCCAGCCACGGCGTGATCTTTGAGGGAAAAATATTAACCGTCATATTCAATACCATTGACGGACAGCGTGAGATACAGGCACATCATGAGGAAATGGTGATCGCCGTGGATCTTGGTTCATTAAGATTCCAGACCCCTGATTTTGAGTGGCACCGCTATGTAGTGGGGATAGGCACGGCGCAGGTGGCAAACAACAGATGTACGGTTCTTGTTGATACCTGTGAGCGTCCCGAGGATATTGACAGGAACAGGGCGAAGGCGGCGCTGGAGCGGGCTAAGGAGCAGCTCCGTCAGAAGCATTCCATTGAAGAATATAAGATGTCCAAGGCCTCTCTTGCCAGAGCTCTGACAAGGTTGAAGGAAACTTATAAGGAGTAAATGTGGAGAGAGAGAAAATAATCGTTCTCGATTTCGGAGGGCAGTATAAGCAGCTGATCGCCAGACGTGTCAGGGAACAGAAGGTATATTGCGAGATCCATCCTTCAGAGATCGGATTGGAAAAGCTTAAAGCAATGTCGCCGAAGGGAATCATCCTTACCGGGGGCCCGAACAGCGTGTATGACCCGGCGTCTCCAAGCTTTGATCCTGAGATATTTAATCTGGGAATCCCGGTATTGGGGATCTGCTATGGCGCACAGTTGATGGCCCATCTTCTTGGTGGAGAGGTTAAAACCGCTCCTGTCAGCGAGTACGGACATACGGAGATACAGATAGATGATCCCTCTTCATTGTTATTTCAGGGATGTCCCGGCAGCGGGATCTCATGGATGAGTCATACCGACTATATTGCCAGAACCCCCGA
Source organism: uncultured Lachnospiraceae bacterium (assembly GCA_902797705.1). Lineage (GTDB taxonomy): Bacteria > Bacillota > Clostridia > Lachnospirales > Lachnospiraceae > NK4A144. The sequence goes on from CADBTX010000237.1 coordinate 4,774, forward strand.
AGGTTTCAGTGTGACTGCTCACACGGACAACTGCCCTGTGGCGGCAATGGAGGACAGTGCAAGAAAACTCTACGCTCTTCAGCTTCATCCGGAAGTTGAGCACACGGAAAACGGTGCGGAGATGCTGCGTCACTTTGTGATGGATGTCTGTGGCTGCAGCGGAACCTGGGAAATGGCTTCCTTCACAGATGATATGATCAAAAAGCTTAAAGAGAAGATCGGAAGTGACAGGGTTCTGCTGGGTCTGTCCGGTGGTGTTGATTCCACAGTTACAGCGGTACTTCTCTCAAAAGCCATCGGAAAGCAGTTATATTGCGTTTTTGTAGATCATGGTCTCATGAGGAAAAATGAGGGAGACGAGGTGGAAGCAGTCTTCGGTCCCTCCGGAAAATTTGGCGATCTGAACTTCATCAGGGTAAATGCGGGTCCGGAGTATTTTAATATGCTTAAGGGGATCGATGATCCTGAACAGAAGAGGAAGCTGATCGGTAACAAATTTGTTGAGATATTCGGGAATGAAGCCAGGCGCCTCGCAGGAGACGGAGGCTTCAGATACATGGCACAAGGTACCATCTACCCGGACGTAGTGGAAAGCGGTATGGGTAAGGATGGAGCCGTTATCAAGTCTCATCACAATGTAGGCGGCCTGCCGCGTGACCTGGTGGTGGAACTGGGATTTGACGAGAAGCCGGTGGAGCCTTTACGCGATCTCTTCAAGGATGAGGTACGTAAGGCCGGCCTGGAACTTGGTATCCCGGAGGATCTGGTTTTTCGCCAGCCGTTCCCGGGACCCGGTCTCGGCATCCGTGTAGTAGGAGAGGTCACTCCTGAGAAAGTAGCTATGGTTCAGGAAGCCGATGCGATCTATCGTGAAGAACTTGCCAAAGCCGGCATTGGCACGGGACGCGGCCAGTTTTTCGCTGCTCTTTCAAACATGCGTTCCGTAGGTGTGATGGGCGATTTCCGCACCTATGACTATGCAGTGGTCCTTCGTGGCGTAATCACTTCCGATTTTATGACCGCTGAAGCCGCTGAGATACCCTGGTCCGTCCTCCAGATCTGCATGAACCGGATCATCAACGAAGTCAAGGGCGTGAACCGCGTTCTCTACGATCTCACCACCAAACCCCCGGGAACGATAGAGCTTGAATAGTATACGAAAGCCTCACAAACCGCTTAAATAAAGGATTTGTGAGGCTCATTTTTTGTAAATGAGTACAGTTTGAGTACAAAATTATTTTTTTTGAATTAAAATAGTCCGAAAATGCTCCCGAGTCTGCCAAGAAGAAGAGTTCTCATTTCGACTTCATCATAATCATCACAGGCTTGGACATATGCGGCTTCATTTTCTTTTGTTTCTTCATCCATATACGCTTCATAATAATCATCCCGGCGATTATACATATATTCCCAATACATAAAAGATTTTAGTGTATTCTCATCCGAAATTCTTAAGTTTAAGTCATTAATATCTAGATTAGAATCTTCATTATATAAAGAAAAAAATCTGTCAAAGGCAGGAGAAATCTTAAAACGTACTGTTTCGAAAACCAGAGCTCCATTTTCTGAGCGATCTCCCTCGATGGTGAGTCCATTTGAAATATAAAGCATAATTAGTAAAGCG
>CADBTX010000238.1 GCA_902797705.1 uncultured Lachnospiraceae bacterium
AAAGGATGTCCTTAATGATTTCGGACTTCCGAGGCTCATAATTACAGGATTTCTGGTATTGCTGATCATCGTATCCCCCTTTGTGGGAGCTGATCTTCCGACACAGATATCAAATATCATAAACCGTTTCAGCTGGAACGGGATACTGGTGCTGGCTATGGTTCCCATGGTCCATTCGGGATGCGGACTGAATTTCGGACTGCCTCTCGGGATCATATCGGGACTGCTTGGAGCCACCCTTTCCATTGAGCTTGGATTTACAGGGCCTGTGTCCTTTGTGATGGCAGCCCTTCTCGCAACACCTTTTGCCCTTGTATTCGGGGTGATCTACGGATGGCTCTTAAACAAGATCAAGGGAGGAGAGATGATGATCGCCACCTACGTCGGCTTTTCATCCGTTTCCCTTATGTGTATGATGTGGCTTCTCCTTCCCTATCACAGCCCCAATATGGTATGGGGTATGGCCGGTAAGGGACTAAGGACCACCATCAGCCTGGAGGGATATTACAAGGAGGCTCTCGCTCACATTCTGGAGATCAAGATAGGGAATCTTATGATCCCTACCGGAGCCATACTTTTCTTCGCCCTTCTGGCACTTCTCATGTGGGCTTTTCTGCACACCAAGACCGGAACTGCCATGACGGCAGTGGGCTCCAATCCCAGCTTCGCCAGGTCTGCGGGAATAAATGTGGACAAGATAAGGCTTATTTCGGTGGTGATGTCAACCTGGCTTGCTGCTATAGGGATCCTGGTATATGAGCAGGGCTTCGGATTCATCCAGCTCTACATGGCACCTTTCTATATGGCGCTTCCTGCGGTTTCGGCGATCCTGATCGGAGGCGCTTCGGTTAACAAGGCGTCCATAATGAACGTCATAATCGGTACCATCCTTTTCCAGGGGATCGTCACAATGACGCCTACCGTTATGAATAATATGATACATCTGGATATGAGTGAGGTCATAAGGATAATAGTTTCCAACGGAATGATCCTGTATGCTCTTACCAGAAAGACGGAGGGATCAAGATGAAGAAGATAAATATTGGCGAGTACTTAAGAAGATTCTCCGTCCCCCTGATGTTTGTTCTTATCTGCGCAATATGTGCGCCAATGTCGGGACTTTCACCAAGCTATCTGATAAACCAGATAGTTACACGTATGGGAAGAAATGCTTTCCTGATACTGAGCCTTCTGATACCTATCATGGCCGGAATGGGACTGAATTTCAGTATGACCCTGGGAGCCATGGCGGGAGAGATAGGACTTATCCTGGTTTCGGACTGGCAGATAATAGGTATCCCGGGAATGGTGCTGGCAACCATCATTTCTGTTCCCATCTCAGTGCTTTTAGGACTTTTCTGCGGTAAGGTACTGAATATGGCCAAGGGCCGTGAGATGATCACAAGCTATATCATCAGCTTCTTCATCAACGGTATCTATCAGCTGGTAGTGCTCTATCTCATGGGACCGGTTATCCCCATAAAGCACGGGAACATAAAGCTTCCCAGAGGCTATGGCATAAGGAATACTGTGTCTCTCTTAAGCATGAGACAGAAACTGGACAATCTCATACCACTTACCATCTGCGGGGTAAAGATACCTGTGGCCACCTTTATCATCGTTTTCCTTCTCTGCCTTGTGATCATCTGGTTCAGAAAGACCAAGCTGGGACAGGATATGCGTGCGGTTGGACAGGATATGGAAGTGGCAAGGGATGCCGGTATCAACGTGGAAGGCACCAGGATCATTTCAATGGTGATATCCACTGTATTTGCCGGCATAGGTATGATAATATATCTACAGAACATGGGAAATATCGCCACCTACAGCTCCCATTCACAGATAGGAATGTTCTGTATCGCGGCACTTCTTGTGGGCGGCGCTTCTGTTGACAAGGCATCCATAGGCAATGTGTTCCTGGGGATAATCCTTTTCCATACCATGTTCATAGTTGCGCCAAAGGCCGGAACGGTCATTACCGGAGACTCCATGATAGGAGAGTACTTCCGTGTATTCGTTTCCTATGCTGTCATAACAGTGGCCCTCATCATGTATGAGACCAATAAGAGAAAGAAGAAGAACGAAGCCGGACAGAAGCTGGCTATGGAGCAGGAGGAAAAAAATGAAGGCGCAGCTTGATAAGAAGAGACTGGTCATCCGTATAGCAGCCCTTCTTGTTATATTGGTGATCGCGGCCCTGATGTTTGTCATCGGAAGGGGCCATACGGTATACTTTGATAATAAGGCCATGGATTACAACGGGAATACCTATGAGGGACCTTACAGCGTGGAAGTCCTTGTGAATGGCGAGAAATGCGCCAAATTAAAGGACGGAGAACGGGGAATGGCCGAAACCATGGGTCAGAATTTCAGCATGGAGCTTATGATCAAGGAAGAGAAGGAGAGCGATCCGAAGAAGATCAGGGTGGGGCTTCCCCTTCCCTACAATATGGATGGGATTATAATAAACCTTCCGGCGCTTCTCAACGGACTTCCGGAGGAAGCTTATATGTCAGAATTCATCCCTGTTCCCTCTGAAGAGGAGCTTGTGGATGAGGAAGTTGTGACTGATGAGACTGAAGGCCTCATGAACTTTGGGGAAAGCAGTGAAGAGTAGGCCATGACTTCACGAAGAAGATTAAATGTCGTGGCTCACAATACTTTAAGGAGGTATGGCTTATGAGAGGAAAAAAGGTTTTGGGCTTTATCTGTGCCACTGTTCTTACGGGGGTACTGTCAGCGGGAGCAGTGTTTGCCGCTGATGTTCACGTGACATACGTGACCGCCAAAGGAGTCAGCACCGTTACCGCACCTGCAGGGAGTAATATGACCTGGATGGGACCTACGGATCTGAATGTTGACGGTTATGCTTTCTGCGGATGGGATGTTTCCCTTGCAAACGTTAAGAGCGATCTGGTGGCAAGGGCAGTATATCTTCCTAAGGGAGGGACAACCGAGACTTCAAATATCTGTTATACCTGGCAGACACTTCCTTCAGGGGTCTTAAGCTATTCTAATGTGACAAGTGCCACTATCCCGAAGGAGACAAAGGAATTAAAGAATACGCCTACTCCCATGTCCGTTACCGGACCCCTGACTGCAGCTCAGGTCATTGCCCTGAATCCTGTGGGGATCCCCGGAAAGACCTGCGTGGTAAAGTGGTATAACGGCTCCACCGGAGAACTCTGGAAGGCAGACGTGGTAAAATACGGCGCTTCTCTTCCCCAGCCTGAGGATCCCTGCATCAACGGCCTTGAGTTTACGGGCTGGGACGGCAGCTGGACAAATATCACGGAAGACAGGAGCATAGTAGGAAGTTTTTATAAGAATTACAAGGTGAAGTATATCTGTGAGGTCTGCGGCGAGACTCTCGGAGAGGTTATGATCCGTGAGAATGACGAGGTTCCCCGTTTCGCACGTCAGCACATCCTTCATGATCATAATAAGGAGGATCATCACTTCAAGGGCTGGTTCGATCCCGTTCTTCAGAGTGACGGATATACCATAGTTGTGCTGGCTGACTATGATCATATTGAGAAACACAGGGATTATGGCATCGCCAAGGATGAAGAAGTAGATAAGAATTCGAAGTATAACCGTGAAGAAAAAGATTGATGAAAGACCCGTATTCGTTATTGGACATAAAAATCCGGATACGGATTCCGTGTGCGCAGCCATTGCCTATGCGGAATTAAAAAAAGAGATCACCGGAGGAAATTATATAGCTGCCCGCTGCGGTCATCTGAATGAGGAGACCCAGTATGTACTGAAGCGCTTTAATGTACAGGCTCCGGTTTATATCACCGACGTGCGCTCCCAGGTAAGGGATATGGAGATGCACACTGTTTCTGCTGATTCGGGGCTGCTTTCTTTAAAGAAGGCAGCTTCCCTTATGCATGAAGCCGAAGTGGTGACTCTGTGCATTACGAATAACGGCAAGCTCTCCGGCCTTGTGACCAGTGACGATATCGTAAGGGCCTATATGGATGTGTATGATGATGAGATATTGTCAAAAGCCAAAACGCCCTACGAAAATATCATCGAAACCCTGGAGGGAGAGCTTATAACCGGAGACAGGAATTCCACCATGGACAGGGGAAAGGTGGTGATAGCCGCCGGAAATCCCGAGACCCTTGAGGATTCCATTGCCCCCGGAGATTTTGTGATACTTGGAAACCGTTATGATACCCAGTTATGTGCCATAGAGATGGAAGCGGGCTGTATCATAGTCTGCGAAGGCGCAAAGGTTTCCGAATCCATTACAAGACTGGCATCTGAGAAGGGAGCGGCGATAATAGTCACTCCACACAATACCTTTACTGCTGCAAGGCTTATACATCAGAGTCTTCCGGTAAAGGCCATCATGAAAACAGAGGGCCTTATTTCCTTCAGGATGGATGAGTATATAGAGGATATAGAGTCCACCATAGTTAAGCTCCGCCACCGTTATTT
>CADBTX010000239.1 GCA_902797705.1 uncultured Lachnospiraceae bacterium
CCCTTAAGATATGACTCTGCCCAGGCGTGTGCATCCTCTGAGCCCACCTTTTCATGGCTTCCCTCTGCTTCCACCTTATAGCCCTGGACATATCTGGAGGGTATCCCGTATTCCCTTGATAAAAGAACAAAGGCCGTGGCGAAATAGCTGCAGTACCCCTCTCTTTTTTCAAAGAGAAAATAGTCCAGGAATTCCTCCGGGCTTTTCACACTTTCCGGGATATCCCCTGGACTTTCCGTATATTTAAAATCTGCAAATAATCCCTCCAGAGCGCAGAGCTTCTCATAATCCGTGTCCTTATCCTTAAGGGCTCTGTCCGCATACTCCCTTGCCCTTTCTGAAATACCGGTTCCAGGAAGGCAGGTTTTTTCTATGTTCTCTCTGTACTTAAGATAGCCTTCATAATTCGGCGTTTCCTCCGAGCCGTATTCCTTCCTTGCTTCCTCCCACATTTCTTCACTGAGATCCTTTTTCTCCGAAGCGTATTCCATAAACCCGGGACTGTCCCTGTTTATCCTGAAGTAATCCAGTGAGTAGTTTTCCTTATCCTTTCTGCTTAAAGACAGGGTCTTTTCCGGAAAAAAGATCCTTTCGGTCCGCATATCCTTATATCTTACGGATAGTTTTCCCATTCTGAAAAGGGACGCCGGATCGTATTCATCATCCGGAGATATAACGCTCCCCAGGGTCTCAATGGTGTCCATGCCGTCAAAGGTCCCATCCTCCTCAGCCGCCGTGTCCCACATATGTCCGTCAAAGCTGTCAAAGGTCTTTCCCTTTAAGTAGATAACGGGATCACTCCCAAGATGGGTGTCGATCTCCATCACAGTATGCTCTGCCATGCGAAGATTTCCGCCCGGCCCTGCCTTTTCGGAAAAACCTATAACATCGGATTCCCTGTCCCAGGGACTTCCTCCCTGAAAGCTTTCGGAAAGCAGAATACAGCCGCTTCTCACGGTTTCCGTGATCTTCTTCACGAATCCCCAGTCATAGGGCGTATCAGGGATACGGATAAAGGAAATAAGTATAAAGGGGCAGATCAGAAAAACCGCCGTTCCCGCGAGATGCTTTTTTACCTCCGTATCCCCTGTCTTCTTTGAATACCTCTGCACACCGTCTGCAAATACTGCGAGTATGAAAAGAAAGGTCATCATCACTGTGAGCTTATCTGCTGACCTGGCGGTATATATTGAAATTATAAGTCCCGCTGCCGCCATAAGAGAGAGCACGGCCTTTAAGAAATACTTTTTTTCGGAAAGAAGGATGATCAGGGTCGAAAAAAGCGCCATAAACAGGATAAGAGGCACCCATACGCCCTCTCTCACGGTCTCAAGCCTTTTCCCCGGAGGAAGCATAATGATAACCCCTGACAATAAGGCCGCCATGATCCCGGACAGCACCGCTCTTCCCCTTTTCTTAAGATGCCGGAAGAGAAGGAAGATAATAAGAGCCGAAATGAGCAGTATCTCCGCGGCTCCGTTGATCATGCCCCTACTCTCTATAAGCGGTCTCAGCCAGGAAAATACCACAAAGGAAAAGGGTATCAGAAATATGCAGTCATATAATAGCCCTGTTATCATTCTGCCCCTTCCCTTATCCGGAATAACAGCGGCGTATTATCCCTGTTTGCACTCTTTATCCGCTCTCCGGTCTCATCCGACCACTTCTCAAGGACAAAGATCATGATCCTGTATCCCGAAAGCACGCTTTCCTTTTCCAATGCTAAGATAAAGCTCTCTATATCCCTGTCCTCCCTGAACTTAAGAGTGCACATCCTCCGGTATAGTTCTTCAAAATCCTCTCTGTCATTCACCGGCAGTTTTATCACCTGATCTTCAAAGATAAAAAGATCCGCAGGGATCATCTTCTCCAGAAAATACAGGGAAAGTGAGATCGCATCCTCCATCACGCCGTTTTCCTTTGGAAGAAAATCCCCGTCGTTCTTATAATACCGGCCGCAGTCCATGATAATGGCAACCCCGCTCTTCTCTTCCCCCTTCTTTTCACGGACCATTATCTTCTGCAGCCTTCCGCTTATCTTCCAATTGATAAAACGAAGATCGTCTCCCATGACGTATTCCCGTACGGGGATATCCGCTTCGGTCCTCATTGCCATACTGTCCCTCTCGGTTTCAAAGATCTGAAGGGCATCCGGATCATCCCCGGGATGGATTATGGCCGGAGAAACGATGACGTTCAGGGGCTCCTTTATCCTGAAGATCACGGAGAACAGGCCGAAGAAGTCCCCCACCCGTATTTCCTTTATACCGACGTTATACTCTCCGCGGTAACGGCATACGAGCTTTGAACGCCGCTTTATAAAGGAATGGGGCGGCAGTTCATATTCCGCAGCCTCATCTATCTCCGTCACCGACGAAAAGGAGGAATACATTCTGATCTTCAGGGACGAAAAAGAAAACCACCCTTCATTCTGAAGAGTGATATAGAGCTCGTAAGGTTCTCCGGACACCATGTCCCTGCCTTCGGTTTCCTGATATATCTTCAGGGAAGCAATAACGAGAAAAATATAGATAAATGAAATGACCGGGATCATAAGGACTGTAAAGAAAAAAATATAGGTCACCGGTCCTCCGTAGAAGGAGATGGCAATAAGGGAAAGTATAAACCCTGATAAGAGGATCGCTATTTTCCGCTTATCCATCATAGTCCCCCGCAGGAACAGGGATCTTCAGAAGAAGTGAGGAGAGAATATCCCCGTTGGACTTTTTTTCAAGCCGCATTCCCCTTGCGGGGATAAGCCTGTGGGCAAGGACCGGAATTGCTGTCTCCTTTATATCATCGGGTTTCACAAATGACCGTCCCTGAAGAAAAGCTCTGGCTCTGGAAACACGTATGAGATGCAGCATGGCTCTGGGACTGGCTCCCAGGGAGAATATATCTTCATTCCTTGTGGCCGCTATCACTGCCCTTCCGTAGGAAAGCACGGCATCACTTACATACACCTCTTCGACCGCTTTTTTCAGGGCCTCTGTATCCCCTATATCCGGAACAGGCTTTATGTCCTCTGTCTTCATTCCGTTCAGATATTCTTTTGCGATCCTAAGCTCCTCCTCTTCCGAAGGGTAGCCTATGGACAGCCTCATCATGAAACGGTCCAGCTGCGCTTCAGGCAGGGGATAGGTCCCCACAAAGGAAATGGGATTCTGTGTGGCTATTACCATAAAGGGCTTTGGAAGAGGATATATCACTCCGTCAACGGTGATGTGAGACTCCTCCATGGCTTCAAGAAGAGCGGACTGGGTCTTTGGCGTAGCCCGGTTAAGCTCATCCGCGAGGACCACATTCTTCATCACCGCCCCCGGACGGAAAAGGAATTCACCCTTTTTCATATCATAGACGTTCATACCCGTCACATCCCCGGGGAGGGTATCCGGAGTAAACTGAATACGTCCGAAGGAAAGACCGGAAAGTCCGGCGAATGCACGGGCAAGAGTGGTCTTTCCAACCCCGGGCACATCCTCTAAAAGCACATGTCCACCCGCGAGAAAACAGGAGATCACATTATCCGTGATCTCCCTTTTCCCAAGGAAATATCTGTTCAGTTCTTTTCGAAACAGATCGACCATTTAATAATTATACCCTTTTTCTGCGCATAGCTTTTTCCAATCCGCAAGCCAGCTCACATTTCCTTCGTAACAGACGAAAGAGCCATGTTTGCTGCAGTGATATTCCACGCTGTCAAGCTTCTTGTCATGATAAGCGCCGCGTACTATATACTTGTCATTGCCGCAGGCCGGACACACGATCTCCATTCCCTTTGTGGGAAGATCTCCGGTTTCTACAAAGCCCCCCGATACCTTTTCCAGTTCATCATCTATCATCTTTTCCATCTCATTTTCCTCCTGAAGTGTTGTTTCCTCTGAAACATGGGTTTTCTTTTCTTCCATCACGCTCTTCTTCTCCCTCTTTTCTTGTCCCTCATACTAATATACGTAAGAAGTATGAATAATGTCAGGGCAAATATCACCGCTAATCCTATAAAGACTATCATGATGTTCAGGTCGGTATAATGTCCGATGGCGTAGGGCGAGAATCTGTCTGTCTTGATGGTGATGGTATCCGGATCATCGTCCAGGTCTTCAAGCACATCCACCTCACCATTATGGTTCCTTACGATGCAGTAATCAGTGTTCCTTCCCCTGAACTCCTCGGGTATCTTCAGAGTGATCTGCATGGGAGTATCCAGCTCTTCCACCATCTCAGGCGCTCCATCCACCGTTTTCATAAGGGTCATATACAGATATTTGTCTATACTGATTCCCCTTGCCTTCTTAACCGCTTCCTTCTCGTATTCACCGGGATTCTCCGCTCCGGATATGGTGAAGGAAATGACTATATTATCCCCTTCCATAAGCTTAAGCTTCTCCTCCCTGGAAAGGCAGGCTCTAACCACCTCCTGAAGGTTTTTAACGGTATTGTCGTTTCCAAGCTCCAGTATTTCCCCTTCCTTTCCGGGGGCCATATATTCATTGTTTATAAGAATATCCAGGTATCCAAGCTCATATGCTTCATTGATAAGGATTGCGTCACCGCCGCCGTCAATAAGCTTTTCCGCTGTTTCCCTTGTGATATCAAGGGACTGGTAAACTCCTTCAGCCTTATCGGGATTATATACCTCCACAACATCCTTAAGACCGTCTGTATCATCCATTCCTATGAGGTTCTGCTCCTGGGGAGCTGTAATGGTATCAGTATCACCTTCGGTGTCGGCTCCTGCTGATGATAACGCACCATCCCCGCCTCCTCCTTCGGATCCGGCTCCTGAAGCATCTCCTGCCTCCTCCGCTGCGATCATGGCCTCAAACTCCGCTCTGCTCATATTTCCGGAATTTCGTTTATCGGAATTTTCTCCGCCCTTCTGGAGCTTGGCCACCGCTATGGCTTCTGCTTCCGCAGTGGATATGATCTTATCCATCTTAACCTTATTCACGGAATCTGCTTTCGGAGCAAAGGCTACGGATATGGTGTGATCCCTCTTTATGTTCTTAAAGGTGTAGGAGGTCACAGCCCCCACCTGTTTTCCGTCTACGGAAACCGCCAGCACTCCGTATCCGTTATCCGGGGAGATGGAGTAGGTCACGGTATTTCCCTCGGTCACGCTGATATCACCGGAAGGTGTGATAACGCCTCCCGAATTAGCCACTCCGGATCTTAAGGTGTGGTTCTTCGCCCCTTCCTTTTCAAAGTATGCAGTGATACTCAGGTCACGGTCCAGATTCTTTATCCTGTAATCCGGGGAAGTGCTTATGATCTGGTTATTTAATACATAACCCTTGAAACTGTATCCTGAAGCGGCACTGGCCTTTAAGTCCACCGTATCGCCCGTTTTATAGTTTCCTTCTCCGGTCACCCTTCCGCCTTCGGAGGGAGAGGCCGCTACCTTCACCACAAATCTGTCTTTCTTAAATTCGGCTATAAAGGTGTGATCTTTTTTAACATCCGTTATCTTAATCTTCTTATCGCGGCTTACGAGCCTGTCCTTCTCATACCAGCCCTCAAAGATATATCCGTCCTTAGGAACAGCTTCAATGACCGTGCTCTTGCCTCTGTCTACTCTTCCGCCGCCCTTGACTGTGCCCTTTTCCTTATCGGCGCTCTTTACCTTTATCTCATAATCCGACTCGATGAAAATGGCCTTGTAGCGAAGATCCTTTGTGATCCTGTCCGTGGTAAAGGTCGCGGATGAGCTCACATGGCTGTAATCATCTGCATTGACCCACTCGTCAAATTTATAGCCCTTTTCCGCCACCGCGGTAAGAGTGGTCCTGTCGCCGCCGTTAAAATTACCCTTTCCGGTAACATAGCCCGCATCGGAGGGCTCAACCCAGGCGTTTACCACATACTTATCCTTTGAAACACTGACACTTGCAGTGTCCTTAAAATTCTCATTCTGCCTCGAGGTCACGATGACTGTCAGTGATCCGGCACTTTCATCTCCGCCTATCCTCAGGTTGCCGTCACCGTCTATGGACGTATCCCCGGAGGTCTGTCCCTGAAGCTTCCAGCTTACAGAGGTATCGGGATTATTCTCACCCTCCACCTTCACATCGAACTTCATGGAGCCGCCCTGCCTTAAGCTGGCGCTTCCGGGCCACAGCTTGATGCTGGTTATCACAGGTGAAGCCTGCTCCACCCTCATGGATACGTTTATCTTTGCTTCGGCGCGGGTATTCAGATCGGTAAATATAAGGGTTGTGGCAAAATCTCCCGGAGCCATCTTCTCCTTTGCGACTTCCACGCTTCCCTGTATACTCTGTCCGGGCTGTATCGGAACATTTACATTTGAAGGCATGTTGAGAAGGAAGATCCCGGAGGTATCTGTCTGGCTCCAGCCAAGACTTATTTCATCCCTTATGCTGGAATTTGTGATGGTAAAACTTAAGGGTCTCGGAACATCCGTGGTATTTACGGTACCGAAGCTAAGAACCTCGGAATTCACGGTGATCATCTGTCCGAGAAGCTGCTGCGACTGCCCTTCTGTTCCGGATGAAGACTGGCCTCCCTGTTCTTTCTTAGGCTCCTCTTTCTTATCCCCGTCTTCCTTCTTTTCCCCGCCATTATCCTGACCGTTTTCATCAGAAGGATCATCATCGCCGCTTTCCCCGGGAGCTTCATCTATGCTCCCGTCTCCTTCTGTCATATCCGGATCCAAAGGGATATCATCATCTATCATACTGTCGAGGGATCCTCCGTCCAAGGGATCCTCCTCTGCGTAAAGGAACAGTGAATTTGAACATAAAAGAACAAATACCAGTAAAAATACCGCTATCCTCTTAAACAGATTTTTTTTCATGATCCACAACCTCCTTTACAAATAAGTACCGATAGACCTCAATAAAGTCTTATCTTTTTTACCATTTCTATAAATTCTTTGTTATTTCTTGTATGGCTGAAGAGATCTATGAGTTTCTCCGTTGCGTCGTCACTCTTTAATCCGTTTAAGGCTTTATGGATAATATCCGCAGCCTCCTGCTCTTCCCTTGTGAGCAGCAGATCATCTCTTCTGGTACTGGACTTCTGAAGGTCTATGGCAGGAAATACTCTCTTTTCCTGAAGCTTTCTGTTCAGCACCATTTCCATGTTTCCAGTTCCCTTGAACTCCTCGTATACCACGTCATCCATCTTGCTTCCGGTGTCTACCAGAGCGGTGGCAAGGACAGTAAGGCTTCCGCCTTCTCTCATATTCCTGGCAGCTCCGAAGAATCTCTTCGGCATATGGAGCGCCGCAGGGTCAAGACCTCCGGAAAGGGTCCTTCCTGAAGGGGGAACCGTAAGGTTATAGGCCCTTGCCAGCCTTGTGATGGAATCTAAGAGGATCATAACGTCCTGCTTATGCTCCACCAGTCTCCTGGCCCTCTCTATTGCCATTTCCGAAACCCTTTTATGATGTTCGGGAAGCTCGTCAAAGGTGGAATAAATGACTTCCAC
>CADBTX010000240.1 GCA_902797705.1 uncultured Lachnospiraceae bacterium
AAGGAGAGAAGGGATCTTGCTCCCGTAAAGAGAACAGAGCTCCACTGTCATACCAAGTATTCCGAAATGGACGGGGTAAGCAGTGTGGAGGATATACTGAAAACCGCCGATTCATGGGGGTGGAACAGCCTTGCCATTACAGATCACGGAAATGTGCAGGTCTATCCGGTGGCAAGTCATGCCATGGGTGATCTTTCAAACCCGGATTTCAAGGTGATCTTCGGGATGGAGGGTTACCTGGTGGACGATGAGAACCGGATCGTATGGTCATCGGGCCTCGGAGACGGCCGGATAAATTCCACATTTGACGAGACATACGTTGTTTTTGATATAGAGACCACCGGGTTTTACGCAAAGCATGACAGGATCATCGAGATCGGAGCAGTAAGGATAGAGAACGGAGAGGTAAAGGAGACTTTCGACGAATTTGTAAATCCTGAGATCCCCATTCCCTCCAAGATACAGAATCTTACAGGAATAAATGATGAGATGGTGAAGGATGCCGGCACCATAGATCAGGTGCTGCCAAGATTTCTGGATTTTGCCGCCGATGCAGTGATAGTGGCTCATAATGCTTCTTTTGACACAGGCTTTATGCTGGAAAAATGCAGTGACATCGGCCGCTCCTTCGATAAGACCGTGATAGATACCCTTGGGCTTGCCAGGCATCTCATGCCGGATCTAAATGATCATAAACTGGATACTGTGTGCGAGGCCCTCAATGTAAGTCTTGAAAACCATCACAGAGCATCGGATGATGCAGGGGCCACGGCATATATGTTCCTTAAGCTGTTAGAGATGCTGATGGAAAGACACGGTGATGATGTAAAGCATATCCGCGATCTTAAAAATTATGATACTGCAGAGGCATCCATCGTAAAAAAACTGCCCTACTACCACATCATAATACTTGCTAAAAATGAGACCGGACGGCTGAATCTTTATAAGCTGGTTTCCGAGTCCCATCTTAACTATTACAGAAAGAGACCAAGGATACCGCGTTCACTTCTGTCGGAGTGCAGGGAGGGACTGATCCTGGGCAGCGCCTGTGAGGCGGGAGAACTGTACAGGGCACTGGAAAACGGAAGGACAAAGGAAGAGATCGCAGGAATAGTCGGGTTCTATGACTATCTGGAGATCCAGCCCCTGGGAAATAATGCCTTTCTCCTGAAGAAGGAAAACAATATCGACTCCGAGGACGATCTTAAGGACATAAACAGGGAGATAGTCCGCCTCGGAGAACAATTCGGAAAGCCTGTCTGCGCCACCTGTGACGTGCATTTCCTGAATCCGGAGGATGAAGTATACAGAAGGATAATAATGTTCAGCAAGGGCTATAAGGATGCGGATGAGCAGGCACCCCTGTTTTTACGGACCACTGAGGAAATGCTGGACGAATTTGCATATCTCGGGGAGGACAAGGCTGAAGAGGTGGTCATTAAAAACCCCAATATGATAGCGGATATGATAGACAGGATATCTCCGGTCAGGCCCGATAAGGCACCTCCCGTCATAGATAATTCCGACAGGATACTAAGGGATATATGCTATAACAGGGCCCGTGAGCTATACGGAGAAGACCTTCCGGCTCCTGTTACCGAGAGACTGGAAAGGGAACTCCGTTCCATCATCGGAAACGGTTATGCGGTGATGTATGTTATTGCCCAGAAGCTGGTGTGGAAGAGTAACGAGGACGGATATCTGGTGGGAAGCCGTGGATCGGTGGGCTCCTCCTTTGCGGCATATATGTCTGGAATAACGGAGGTTAATTCCCTCGCGCCCCACTATCTCTGCCCAAAATGCCGCTACTCGGACTTTGAATCGGAAACGGTTAAAAAAGCCCATGAAGAAGGGCTTTGCGGATGTGACCTTCCGGATAAGACCTGTCCGGTGTGCGGAGAAAAACTGCAAAAAATGGGCTTTGACATTCCCTTTGAGACCTTCCTTGGATTCAAGGGGGACAAGGAACCGGATATCGATCTTAATTTCTCCGGAGACTACCAGAGTAAGGCCCATAAGTATACGGAGGTCATCTTCGGCGCGGGGCAGACCTTCAGGGCAGGTACCACAGGAACTGTGGCGGATAAAACAGCCTTCAGCTATACCAGATCCTATTTTGAAGATGAAAGCCATAATGAGCATAAGAGAAAGACGGAACTGGAGCGCTTAGCCAAGGGCTGTGAGGGAGTATTACGTACTACGGGGCAGCATCCGGGAGGCATCATAGTCCTTCCAAGGGGAGAGGAGATAGATTCCTTCACTCCCAGGCAGCATCCTGCCAATGACCAGAAAAACCCAATAGTTACGACCCATTTTGACTATCACTCCATTGACCATAACCTGCTTAAGCTCGATATACTGGGACACGACGATCCCACAATGATAAGGTTCCTGCAGGATGCCACCGGGGTGGATATCGATGAGATCTCCTTTGATGACAAGGGTGTCATGAGCTTATTCAACAGCCCTGAAGTGCTGGGGATCATGCCGTCGGATATCGACGGCTGTCCCACGGGAAGCCTTGGTATTCCCGAATACGGCACGGATTTTGTCATACAGATGCTGGTGGATACCCATCCCGCCACATTCTCCGATCTGGTACGGATCTCCGGTCTTTCCCACGGCACGGATGTGTGGAGCGGAAACGCAGAGCTCCTGGTTAAAAAGAACGGAATGCCTCTGTCTGAATGCATCTGCTGCCGTGACGACATCATGCTCTATCTCATGAATAAGGGCCTTGACCCCTCACAGTCCTTTAAGATCATGGAATCCGTGAGAAAAGGAAAGGTGGCCAAGGGCAAAGAGGACAAGTGGGGAGACTGGAAGAAGGATATGATGGGGAACGATGTGCCGGAATGGTATATGGACTCCTGTGAAAAGATAAAATACATGTTCCCCAAGGCTCATGCCGTGGCGTACGTTATGATGGCCTGGAGAGTGGCCTGGTTTAAGATAAACAGGCCGCTGGCATATTATTCCGCCTACTTCTCCATAAGGGCGGCAAAAAGCGGCAGCATAGATTACGAGACCATGTGCCAGGGACCCGAAAAACTGAAGGAATCCCTGAAGGGCCTTAAAGAAAGGCTGAAGATGGTGGGGAAAAACAAGATGACAGCCACGGAGCTTGACTCCATCAAGAATATGCAGCTTGTTCAGGAGATGTATGCCAGAGGCTTCGGCTTCCTGCCGATCGATCTATATGTATCGGATCCAAAGTATTTCAGACAGGCTGATGAAAAGCACATCCTTCCGCCGCTCTGCTCCATTGCGGGCATGGGTGAAAAGGATGCGGACGATCTGGCAGCGGGGCTTAAGGCCACAAAAGACAAGGGAGAATTCCTGTCCGTCGAGGATTTTGTGATGAGGACAGGCTGCTCAAAGACCAAAGCGGAGAAATTAAAGGAGCTTGGGATCTTAAGCGGGATCCCCGATACGAATCAGCTGTCCTTATTTGATCTTTAACATGAAGTGCAAAGCATTGGAGGGAAAGTGTCGATGAAAAAGGTGATAGTAGCGGGACATATCTGCATTGATATCACTCCCGAGATCAGGGGCAGGGCTGTGGCAGCAGCGGAGGATTTCCTTGTTCCCGGAAAACTTATAAATGTGGGAAGCGCCGACATCCACACCGGAGGAGTTGTGGCAAATACCGGTCTCGCAATGAAGATACTGGGAGCGGATGTAAAGCTTCTTGGAAAGATAGGAGAGGACTCCTTCGGGGAAATGGTGGAGTCCATTCTTGAAAGCTATGATGCGGCAGACGGGCTTATTAAGGGAAAGGGGGAGAGTACCTCATATACCATAGTTCTGGCGATCCCCGGGGTGGACCGGATCTTTTTCCATAATCCCGGAGCCAATGATACCTTTACCGCAGATGACATACCGGAGGATCTTCTTAAGGAAACGGCCCTCTTTCACTTCGGCTATCCCCCAATCATGAAGAAGATGTATGAAAATGGCGGGGAAGAACTGGAAAGGGTCATGAAGAAGGCCAGGGACAACGGGGCTGCAACCTCGATGGATCTGGCTCAGGCAGATCCCGATTCCGAGGCGGGAGCCGCAGACTGGGAGAGCATTCTTTCAAGGGTCCTTCCCCTGACGGATATCTTTGTTCCAAGTGTGGAGGAGCTTATGTTCATGCTGGACAGGGATATGTATAACGATATGAGGAGAGCAGCGGGAAAACGCGATATGACGGAGGTTTTGAGCATTGAAAAAAATATCCGCCCACTGGCGGAAAAATGTATCAGCCTGGGTGTGGGGATAGTCCTTATAAAATGCGGTGTTCCCGGAATGTACTACCATGTGGCGGGAGAAGAGAGACTGGCCCGAATAAGTCCGGCTCTCGGTATTGATATTGCAAAATGGGCGGAAAAGAGCGGATTTGAAAAGAGCTTTAAGCCGGACAGGGTGCTTTCCGGAACGGGAGCGGGAGATACCAGTGCCGCCGCCTTTCTTGTAAGTCTTCTTAACGGACACGGACCTGAAAAGTGCGTTTCCTATGCATCAGCCACCGGGGCATGTGCCGTAACCTCCTATGACGCCCTTGGAGGGCTTAAGACTTTTCCTGAGCTTGATAAAAAGATGGAGGAAGGCTGGGAGAAGGTGTAGGCTATTCTCTTTTATAATCGCCGTGAACCCCGCCGGATTTGCTGAGCAAACGGATGTCACTCAGCACTATGTCACGCTGGACCGACTTACACATATCATAAACGGTGATCGCCGCAACAGAGCAGGCTGTTATGGCCTCCATTTCAACTCCGGTCCTTCCCGTGCAGGTAATTGTGGCTTCGATCTCCACAGAGATATCCTCTTCATTCAGCCAAAGCCTTAAATCTGCCCCGTCTATTATCACGGGATGGCACATGGGGATAAGATCCGGGGTTCTTTTGGCTCCCATGATGCCTGCGATCTGGGCAACAGTCAGCACATCGCCCTTTTTTATCCCGGAATTTTTAATCAGTTCAAAGGTGTTTTTGTTTAAAAGGACTCTCCCTGCCGCAGTCGCAGTGCGGCGTGTGATATCCTTTTCAGAAACAGTGACCATGCGGGCATTGCCCTCGCTGTCAAAATGAGTAAAGTCACTCATATCAGCTCCTTCCGCACTCAGAGACATTTCCGCGTAAAACCCTTATCCCGTGTTCCAGGGGCTCCAGGATGAAGCCCAGGCATTCCTCCACGGCTTTGGGACTTCCGGGAAGATTTACTATAAGGGTCTTTCCGCGGATAACGGATACGCCCCTTGTCAGCATAGCTCTGGGAGTGATCTCCATGGATCTCATACGTAAATATTCCGCGATCCCGGGGGCTTCCCTGTCCGCCACATCCCTTGTGGCTTCCGGAGTACAGTCCCTGGGAGAAAAGCCTGTGCCGCCGCTTGTCAGGATAAGATCCGCTTCTCGTCCGTCACTTAAGCGGATAAGCTCTGTTTTTATGCGGTTAATGTCGTCAGGTATCACCAGGGTCTCTATTACTTCATAACCCTTTTCTTCAAGCATCTCTTTAGCTTTGGGGCCGCTTTTATCTTCACGGATACCGGAGGAGGCCTTGTCGCTTCAGATGACTATGGCAGCCCTGAAGGGCCTGCCGGGGTCCGGATAGCTCAAATATACAGGGTCATTCTTTTTTATGGTGCCGCCTTTAAGGACTTCGGTAAAGATCCCCTGACGGGGCATGATGCATTCTCCCATTCTTTTATAGATCTGACAATGGGTGTGACACTCCTTGCCCTTCTGGGTGATCTTAAGTATTGGAGCCTCATCCCCTTCTCCTATAGTGACGGTGGTCCCCACAGGAAGGAGTATGCAGTCTATGCCATCCAATATGATATTTTCACCGAAGGCACCGCTTGTTACCTCAGCGCCCCTTCGGATAAAATCGTCGATGCGGCTCCCGGACAACAGGCTCACCTGTCTGTGCCACTTTCCGGCATGGGCATCGCCTTTAATTCCTTCCCCTTTTATCAGGACCGCAGAATCCACCTCTTTTTTTTCGGTACCTCTTTTTTCACTGGTGCAGATCGCACGTATGCTTCCATCTGCTTTGGACATCTGTTCATCCCCCTGGATCATAATTCTACGGTCGATATAACATAGATTCTTGTTTTTCATCAGAAAAACAAGAATCGTATCTGACCAGGCCTCGCTTTAAGCGAGGCCTGGTCCGGCTTCGCCGGACACCTTTTTGTCATTGTAACATCTGTGTGACAGGAGTCAACGGGGAGCCTGAGAGAACGCGGCGTACATTTACTGTAGGATTTAATCGGGCAGAGGTCCCCTGGATGTGTTTTGGTGTTCAAACCTTCCCCAATTATAATCATTTTAGTTTCTGCTTTTCAAGGCTGAAAATGCAGG
>CADBTX010000241.1 GCA_902797705.1 uncultured Lachnospiraceae bacterium
AGAGTGCCGATGGTGGGACTTGAACCCACACGGTGTTGCCACCAAAGGATTTTGAGTCCTCCTCGTCTGCCATTCCGACACATCGGCTCTTGTCATTGATCGCGAAGCGATCATTGACCTGCGCACGCGCTATCGCTTGAAGAGCGATTCTGATGCGCGTGCCACCCGAAAACCTACGCACGAAGGGAATTATACCACAGAGGTTTGTTTATGTCTATTAATCTGATAATGCCCATGGGCGGCGCGGGAACAAGGTTCGCGAATAACGGAATCGAATGCCCGAAGCCGCTGATACAGATAGATCATCGTCATTTTTTTGAGTATGCGGCGGACTCCATAAGAAAGCACTGTGAGATAGAGAGCCTCATTTTTGTGGTGCTCCACGATCATGTGGAAAGGTTTGGCATAGATATTGAGATACATAAGTATGCTCATGAGGCTAAAGTGATCGAACTTGATCACGTGCTGAACGGCGCGGTGCTCACCAGTATGAGAGGAGCCGGGGCAGTGGATAACGATAAGCCCCTGGTCTTTTGCGACTGCGACCTTATGTTCCGGTCGGAAAAACTATATAATTATCTTTCCGGTTCCGGAGGGGGATACAGAACAGGGGAACTTGACGGTTTCCTTGTGACATTTGAAAACAGCGACGGACGTTTCAGCTACGTTAAAAAGAATGAAGAGGGCTTTGTCACCGAAACCGCCGAAAAGAAAGTGATAAGCAACAGAGCTGTATGCGGCGCTTACGGATTCAGGGATAAGGACAACTTTCTTGAATACGCCGGGAAGTATATGGACAACTGCCCCTATAATGAATATTTTATGAGCGGTATCTACAATCTCATGATAGATGAGGGGAAAAAGATCGGAGAATTTCCCACGGATGATTTTCTGTCCTTCGGCACTCCGGAGGAGTATGAGAGGGCAAGAGCCGTATTGGAAGAAAGGAGTGACAGAGACTGATGCCTATACAGATAAATAATTTCATGGGAAGGCTTGGGTGGAACGCGAGAAAGTATCTTCCGAATCTGGCCAGCAGCGCCTATCTCAAGCTCCAGTTCTTAACAAGAGGAAAGGCCCAGAGAAAGTATTGCGATTATTTCCTGAATTCTCCCGAGCCGCCAAAGCCCAATGTGGTAAATATAGAGACCATAAACCGCTGCAATTCCACCTGTGCCTTCTGTACGGCCAATATTCATGCGGAGAAGCGTCCCCTTATGGAGATGACGGACGAACTCTATACCTCCATCATCGATCAGCTTGCAGAATGGAATTACAGAGGCCATCTGACGCTGTACGGAAATAATGAGCCATTGCTTGATAAAAAGATAATAGAGCGGCATAAATACGCAAGAGAGAAGCTGCCGGAGTCATATATCTTCATGTCCACAAACGGGCTTATACTGACCCTTGAAAAGCTTATCGATGTAAAGCCCTATATCGATCAGCTTATCATTAACAACTATTCCATGAACATGAAGCTCCATAAAAATATCCAGAGGATATACGAATATGTGAACATGCATCCCGAGGAATTTGAGGATGTGGATATCCTTATACAGATGCGCTATCTTCAGGAGGTGCTGACAAACAGAGCGGGATCCGCCCCCAATAAAAAGGCCACTGAGAAGGTGGTGAAGGAGAGCTGTCTCCTGCCATTTACGGATATGTGGATCACACCCAACGGGCATATGGGACTTTGCTGCTGCGATAACTTTGAGGTCACGAACTTTGCGGATCTTAATCAGGTTCCCCTTAAGGATGCCTGGGTTTCCCCGGAACTTATGGAGATACGGAGAAAGATAGCCGCAGGGAGACAGAATTATCCCTTCTGCAAGTACTGCGACTTTATTGACGCCGGAATGAGGATGCAGATCGTTCAGGATATACTTGCGGGAAATGAGGAAGCAGCGAACCGCAGGGGAGGCCACGAGAGGGGTCTTAGAAAATAATCAAAATTTTTTCAAATTTTTTTCAAGAAGCCCTAAAGTTTTTTTGAATAGATCCGATATAGGTAGTACAAGGATTGTTTTGCCGGGTATACGGCATATGAAATCTCACGGAGGAGATGCCTTATGAAGATCAATGCGAGTAATGTCGCTATGGTTTCGGACCATAGTTACAGTTCTTCGGGATTGTCTTTACATGTCATCAAGGATATGAGCCGGGGCGATGCAGCCAGACTCGATCTTTCAAGTGAAGGCAGATCCTATCTTACCGCTTTGTCAAAGGCGGATAAAACCGACAGAGATTCAAAGAAGAATAATGAAGCCGGCATAGCCATGAGCCTTTTAAGAAATACCCGGAAGGCTTCGGAAGCTCCCTGCCCTGCCGAGGAGGAATCCCCGGAGATAAAGGCGTTAAAGCAGATCCTTGAGATGATGAAGCGCTGGGCTAAGGGGGATTATTCCTACAGGGCCATAGACTTTACGGGATATCGTGAGAAGAGCCATTCGGAATTTAAGGCCGCATTTTTTAATCCGGGAGACACTGTGGTGGATCTCAGAAGCCCCGGCAATATTGCAAGAGGCACCGGACGGCTTATGACAAGAGTAACAGCCTCTTACGATGTCATAAATGAAAGTGAGGCTGTCAGCTTCAAAACAGTGGGAACCGCCCACACTGAGGACGGAAGGAACATTGATTTTAATGTGGAATTCGGAATGAGCAGAAGCTTTTCCGCAGCCTTCCAGTCGCTCACAAAAGAGGACTTTGAGACTGCTCTCTGTGATCCTCTGGTGATAAATGTGGGGGCGGAAGTAACAGATATAAGTGACAAAAAATTCCTCTTTGATCTGGACATGGACGGAGAAGAGGAGGAGATATCCGCTCTTAACAGGGGCTCGGGATTTGTGGCTCTTGATAAGAATGAAGACGGAAGGATAAATGACGGTTCGGAGCTTTTCGGCACTGAATCCGGAGACGGATTTAAGGATCTTGCCGCATACGATTCCGACCATAACGGCTGGATAGATGAAGGTGACGCCATATTTAACAGGCTTAAGGTATGGTTTGTTAACGGGGAGGATAAGGAAAAGCTGATCTCCCTTAAAGATGCAGGCATAGGCGCCATCTACCTTGGAAATGTAAATACGGAATTTTCTGATAAAAATGCTGTAAACGGTGCCCTTAACGGTGTAATAAGAAAGACGGGAATCTTCTTAAAAGAAAACGGGAATGTGGGCACACTCCAGCACGTGGACCTGGCGCTTTAAGTTACAGGCGGAAGCCTGGAAAAAAATCCATTCAAAACCTCCGCCGGGTCACAGATGTACTACGGAGAATACCTCCGGATAAGGGACGCCTTCGGGCGTCCTTTTTGATTGATTACCCCTCATCCGTCAGCTTCGCTGACACCTTCCCCCCT
>CADBTX010000242.1 GCA_902797705.1 uncultured Lachnospiraceae bacterium
AACCTTGTTTCCGAGCTGTCCTCTGGTAAGGTGATGAAGAACAAGTCTCTTCTCACCGGTATTGATAACTTCGACGTTATAAAGAGCTTCAAACTTCTCTGCAAGCTGAGCCTCGTCAGCAAGCTTCTGAAGGTCCTTAAGAATGGTATCATCCACATTCTTGGCAGCGTAATTATAGTTTAAGCCTGCTGCCATCTTTGAAGAATATTTCTTAACTCTCTCCGCTCCTTCTGCTCCTGCCATAACCTTGGTAAGGTCTGCGGGTGCATCGGATGCAAGTTTTGCGGAAGCGTCAAGCTGATCGTAATTAATCCATTTAATAGCCATGTTCTTCTCCTTTGGAGTGATTTTAAATTGCACCGAATAATATACTAGTTTGAAGCGGATTTTTCAAGCAAACAGTGGGTTCATTCCAGAGCAAGGGTAGTTTCGTAGATCCTTACGCTCCTTGCCTTTATCCTGAAGGAACCGGAGCACCTCTCACGTACTGCGTCAAAGGGGCGTTCCAGATCGGTATCGGCTACCAGCGCCCAGGTATAACCGCTGCCCTCCGGCAAAGAAGGAAGGGTTGCATCCAGGTCTTCCCAGTACGCATTTACCGCCACATATACCGCCTGAGGGTAGTTTTTGTTGAATTTTCCGGGATAACCCGCGAAGCATATGCCTACATAATGCGAATAATCGCAGAAATCGGATCTGTAAGCATCCGTATCATGGACCGACATTCCCGGGAATCCAAAGGCATCATTGCCGCAATTCTTCCTTATACAGTCATGCTCTTTCCTGAATCTGATGAGACCTTTAAAGAAATCGAAAAGATCTCTGTTTGAGTCAAGGTCCTTCCAGTTAAGCCATGCGATATTGTTGTCCTGGCAGTATGCATTGTTGTTACCGCCCTGGGAATTGCCGAATTCATCTCCCATGAAAAACATGGGGGTTCCGCGGCTCAGCATCAGAACAGCGGCGGCATTCCTTACCATTCTTCTTCTCAGGGCATTAATGTCCGGATCACTGGTCTCACCCTCAATTCCGCAGTTCCAGCTTCTGTTGTCATCGGCTCCGTCAGTATTGCCCCAGTTGTTCTCTTCATTATGCTTCTGGTTATAAGTGTACATGTCATGAAGAGTAAATCCGTCATGACAGTTCAGGAAATTAACGCTTGCATTGTGTCCTCTGACTTCCGGGATATACAGATCCGGGGATCCGCACATACGTCTTGCGGCGTCGCAGGCTTTTCCCTCATCTCCCTTAAGGAAGGAACGCATATCATCCCTGTATCTGCCGTTCCATTCGGCCCATCTGTTCCATGACGGGAATGTACCTACCTGATAGAGTCCGCCGGCATCCCATGCCTCCGCTATGAGCTTTACCCTTCCGAGGATAGGATCATAAGCCAGGCTCTGAAGGAGAGGAGGCTTGCTCATGGGTGAGCCATCCTCATTTCTTCCTAAAATAGAAGCAAGATCGAATCGGAATCCGTCGATATGATAGGTGGTAACCCAGTATCTTAGGCAGTCCAGGATGAAATTCTGAACTATAGGATGGTTACAGTTAAGGGTATTGCCACATCCCGAAAAATTATAATAGTATCCGTCAGGAGTCAGCAGATAATAGATATTATTATCTATACCCTTGAAGGAAAAAACAGGTCCGTTTTCGTTTCCCTCGGCGGTGTGATTGAACACAACGTCTAAAAGGACATCAATGTCATTTTCATGACACATCTTAATGAGTTCTTTTAACTCGGTTCCTTCACGGTTATACTCCACCGCATGGGAATAGCTGGTATTGGGAGCAAAGAAGGATACGGTATTGTATCCCCAGTAATCCATGAGTTCACGGCCATAGAAATCCCTGTGTCCCAGTGGTTCATCAAACTCAAAGATGGGCATCAGTTCCAGGGCATTAACCCCCAGCTCTTTAAGATAGGGGATCTTCTCCATAATGCCCGCAAATGTTCCGGCTTTATCCCCGGTTCCCGAGGATCTGTCCTTCGTAAAGCCCCTTACGTGCATCTCATAGATGATGAGATCCTCCATGGGCTTAAGCTTCCTTATATTACGTCCCCAGTCGAAGTTATTCTTAACAACCCTTGCCTTATATATTCCGGGGTTGTGGGTTCCCCAGACACTCTGGCCCGTAACAGCCTTGGCATAAGGATCCAGAATGACCTTGTTCTTGTCGAAGATCACGCCCTTCTTTGCATCATAGGGGCCGTCGAATCTGTATGCATACTCAAAGTCTTCAATATCGATATCGAAAACGATCATGGACCAAACATTACCAATACGGTAGCTGTCAGGGAAGGGTAAAACCGCATAAGGGGTGTTACTCTCTCTTTTAAACAGGAGAAGTTCGCATGAATATGCCTGATTGGATGAAATGGTGAAATTAACACCGGTGGGAATGGCGGTGGCGCCGTTCAATTCATAGATACCGGGGCGTACGCCGTAACCTGCGATAACATCGTAGGGCTCCATATGGATCTCGCCCAGGTTTGTTATGGCAGCACGGACATCGGAAATAGTCACGAATTTAGTGACGGCATTTTTAGTCTCGTTTGCGATCTCATCAGCCACAGCCTTAACTGTTGCCGCAGTTTTCGAAGACTTTGCGTTTTTTTCGGGCTTTTCCGTCTTTTTTGCCGCAGTTTTCTTAGCTGCAGTCTTTTTGGACTCAGCCTTGTCCTTGGACGCTTTTCCCGATGAGGTCTTTTTTGCTGATTTTTCTGCCATGAGAGTCCTCCCCCGAAAACTTCACTAGACGCCGTTATTATACCATTTTATGCGTATTTGCACAATTTTTGGCGTTGTGATAGTATCTATCGGTAACAAAATAATGGAAATGCTTACAGGTGCCTGTATCCTTGCCGATCCATCGGATACGGGAGAATAGGGAAGCGGGTGAGATTCCCGCACGAACGCGTCGCCGTGTCGGTTTATGACTGTTTTCGTTTTGTCCGGCAGACAAAGCCATTGCTATCAGGCGAGAAGGCAGAAAACAGCCGCTTAAAAGCCCCAGCCGAAAGACCTGCCTGTATGAACGATTCAAAACCCCGCGTAATGGGTTAAGAAACCATTTTTGCACAGCAATGTAACTGTGCTTTGTTTGGTTTGCTTTAACTCCGGGGATTACCCGGAGTTTTCTATTGTCTGCATTTCCGAAAGAAAAGGAGAATATGAAAAAATGGACAAGAAAAAAACAGGACTTATCGCAGGTGTAGTGGCTCTTATCGCATTTGTAGCCGCATTCATCGTGATCTACAACATCAATAAGCCCAAGCCCTCATCAACTTCCACCGCAACCGAGACCACTGCAGAGGCAGAGCAGCCCGCCGAGAGTGAGACTCCCGCTGCCACCGAAGAGGGCGGAAGCAAGAACATCACCATCGAAGTTAAGAGTGCTGACGGAAATGTTACTACCTATGAAGTATCCACCGATGCCGAGTACTTAAGACAGGCTATGGATGAAGCTGAAGGCCTTACCTACAGCGGAACCGACAGCGA
>CADBTX010000243.1 GCA_902797705.1 uncultured Lachnospiraceae bacterium
ATGCACTATTTATTCCACTGTATTTAAGGTGGATAAAAAATATGCCAATAACCCCATCGGAAAGCCTCTTGACAATATAAAGCTCTACGTGACGGACAGTGAAGGACACCGTCTCCCTCCGGGGGCTGCGGGAGAACTCCTTATCACAGGACCTCATGTGGCGGCAGGGTATCTGAACCGTCCCGATAAGACAGCGGAAGTATTTGTAAGTAACCCCTTTGTTCCATCTGACAGCGAGTACTATCCTGCCTACCGTTCAGGAGACGTGGTGCGTTTCTTAACGGACGGCAATATAGAGTTCATAGGCCGCCGTGACGGACAGGTGAAGATAAGGGGATTCCGTATTGAGCTTTCCGAGGTGGAAGCTGTCATCAGGGAGTCAGGTCTTGTAAAGGATGTGGCTGTGGCCGCCTTTGACAATCCCGGAGGCGGAAAATACATAGTAGCGTATGTGGTCACAAAGGACGGCGCTGAAGCGGATGTGGATGCCATCAGAAAACATATCCTGTCGGAAAAGCCGCCTTATATGGTGCCGGAAGTCATACAGAGTATAGATGCCATACCTCTTAACCAGAACGGTAAGGTAAACAGGCGTGCCCTGCCGGAACCCGCTCTCAGGGCCGAGGAGATCATCCCTCCGAAAAATAAGACACAGCAGAAGATATTTGACTGCGTGGCAGAGGCCATCGGACACAGGGAGTTTGGGATCACAACAGATATCACATATGCGGGACTGACATCCATCACATCCATGAAGCTGAATATCCTCCTGTCAAAGGCTTTTGACGTATCCATCCGGACTACGGATATTAAGGAAAATCCGACGGTTGAGATGCTGGAACGCTTCCTTATGGGGGCGGACAGGGTGGAGACCCACGAAAAGCAGGAAGTATATCCCCTGGGAACATCCCAGGAAGGTGTCTTCATTGACTGCATGGCAAATAACGGTACCACGGTCTACAATATCCCCTATTTATTCAGACTTGGGAAAGGGGTGGATATTACCCGTGTGAAGAAAGCACTGGAACAGGTGGTGGATGCTCATCCCTACCTGAAGGTAAGGCTCTTCATGGATAAAAACGGGGAGATACGCCAGCGCAGGATGGACGAAGACAGATTTGAAGTACCTCTTCTCACAGATATGGACAGGGAAAGCCTTGTGCGTCCTTTTAACCTCTTAAATGAGAGGCTTTTCAGAATAGAGCTCTATCGACAGCATGACGGCTGTTATCTGTTTATGGATATGCACCATCTGGTGGCAGACGGAACATCCCTGGCACTTCTCATTCAGGATCTGGAGCGCGCCTATGCGGGGGAAGAGCTTTCAGGTGAAACCTATACGGCATATGATCTCGCCCTTGATGAGGTTCGGTTAAAGGAGGGGGGCGCTTACGAGAAGGCTCTTAAGTTTTATGATGAGACATTCCAAAATGCTGGAAAGACCACGGACATACCCTATGACAGGAGTGAAGACAAGCCTTCGGTAAAGAGTTTAAGGATGACGATGGAGGACATGGCGCCTCACGTCAGGAAGCTCTGTGAGAAGTATAAGATCACCGAGAATGTATTTTTTGTGGCGGCTTTCGGACTCATGCTTTCCAGATACCATTTTGCCGATAAGGGAATATTTACCACTATTTACAACGGAAGGAACGATTCAAAGAAAAGCGACACGGTGGGTATGCTGGTAAAGACATTGCCTGTCGTGGTTGAAGAGGAAGAGGATCAGGAGAGATTCTTTACGAAAGTAAAAGAGGAACTTATGGGGCTTATGGATGCGGATATCTATCCATACTCGGAAGCCGCAAAGAAATACGGCTTTGCCCCCAATACCATGTTTGTCTATCAGGGAGACAGTTTTGAATTCGACCGTATCTGCGGGGAAAAAGCGGAGGAGATACCCCTTGCCCTCAATGCGGCAAAGGAACCGGTCTCTGTAATGGTATCAAAATATAATGATAGCTTCATCTGCGAATATGAGTACAGGGGAGATCTCTATGATGAAGAGACTATAAAGTATCTTTCGGATAACTATCATACTACGGTAAAAGCACTGCTTGACGGAGTGGCTCCTGCGGACGTACGCCTGCCCTTCGATGAAGAAGAGACCATGAGAGAGCTGCCGGGATTTTCAGGCAGGACCATTGTGGATCTCTTTGAAAGAAGCGTGGAAAAGTATCCGGACAGGATAGCAGTAAAGGACGCTTCCGGCAGCATAAGCTATGCAGAGCTCGACCGGGCCTCCGCCTACGTGGCAGGACGGCTTGCAAAAGACGGATTCGGTCCGGAAAAAGTGGCAGGCATACTCTGCGGCAGGATAAAGGAATTTATGGTGGCAGTATTTGGCATATTGAGAGCCGGAGGAGCTTATGTTCCGTTAGACCCTGACTACCCGACGGACCGTATACTCTATATGCTGGGTGACAGCGGGAGTACGCACCTCTTGGCAGAAAAGGAACTCCTGAATATTGCCGGTGACTATAAAGGAAATGTGATCCTTTTAGATGACATCGTGCATGAAGCCATGGAGGCGGAGGAAAAAGAGCTTAGTGTCTTAAGGGCGAAACCTGAAAATCTGGCATATATGATTTATACCTCGGGATCCACCGGAAAACCCAAGGGTGTGGAACTGACCCACGCTAATCTTATGAACCTCCTGCAGCAGATTACCATAGAGCAGTCGCCTACGGAAGAAGACATGTATGCGCTGTTCTCATCCTTCTGCTTTGATGCATCTGTCCACGATATGTTCATTCCGTACGCTTACGGAGCATCACTGTACATTTTCCCCGCAGACTCGCGCCAGGACGTGATGAAGGTGTGTGAGATCTTTGAAAAGGAACCTATTACCATCACTTCCATGCCCACACAGATGGGTGAACTCGTTATAGATATGCTGTCAGACAGGGCAGCGCTTCGCATCCTGACTCTTGGTGGTGAGAAGTTCAAGCGCTTCCATGAGAACAGGAAGTTTACCATGTATAACGGATACGGTCCTACAGAGAATACCGTGTCTACCTCCTCATTTATCGTGGATAAGGAGTATAAGAATATTCCTATCGGAAAGTCACACATAAATGTCAGATCCTATATCCTTAATGACAAGCTGCAGCAGGTACCCGTAGGGGCACCAGGTGAACTCTGCCTGTCAGGGCGACAGCTTGCGAGAGGATATCATAATCTCCCGGAGAAAACGGCTGCCGCATTCGTGGCAAATCCCTATGCAAAGGATCCGGATGAGTCGCGGCTTTACCACACCGGAGATATGGTGAGGAAAAAGGGCGACGGAAATATGGAATATATCGGACGTATCGACTCCCAGGTGAAGATCAGGGGTTATCGTGTGGAACTGTCCGAGATCGAAGGCGCTTTCCTTAACCGTGAGGGAGTGGGAGAAGCAGCTGTGGTTGCCTTGGAAACAAATGGTGTGATAAACCTTGCAGCCTATTACACCGGCAGGGAGTACCAAGAGGCAGACTGGAGAGGGTATCTTTCGCCGATCCTTCCGGAATACATGATGCCGCAGTTTATCACGCATCTTGAAATCATGCCGGTCACACCGGGAGGCAAAATAGATAAAAAGGCCCTGCCGAAGCCGGAGATAAAAGCTGACAGTAACTATGTGGCTCCGAAGACTCCACTGCAGAAGAGGCTCTGTGAGATCTTCTCAAAAGTTCTGGGGCTTGAAAAGGTGGGGATAGAGGATGACTTCTTTAATATGGGAGGTTCCTCACTGGCTGCATCCAAGGTGGCTGTAATGTGCCTTGCAGAGGAGATCAAGATCGTATATTCGGATATATTCAAGCATCCGACTGTAAAGGAGCTCTCCGGTATCGTATCCGGTGAAGAAAAAGGAGAGAATAATAATGAGTTTTCCGGTTACGACTACGGAAAGATAGATATGCTGCTGTCTGCAAATGATATCCATAACGTGGATCAAGTGAAAAATACCGGTATAGGGGATATCTTCCTGACCGGATCAACCGGATTTCTTGGTATCCACGTGCTGAAGCATTTCCTGGACCACTATGAAGGAACGGTATACTGTCTCGTGCGAAAGGGCGGCTACGATTCTCCGGAATCACGCCTTAAGCATATGCTCATGTACTATTTTGATAATCCTCATGTTGACAGCTTTGAGAAACGGATACGCTGTGTGGACGGAGATATTACGGAAGAGGGCGAGGTCATGGGATTCGCGAAATATGACTTTGACACCTTAATAAACTGCGCAGCGTGTGTAAAGCACTTCTCAACGGGGGATCTCCTGGAGAAGATAAATGTCACCGGAGTAAAGAACCTTTCCAAGCTCTGTAAAGAGACCGGACGTCGTCTGATCCAGATATCTACTGTGTCGGTGGCAGGCGAAGGCATGGACGGCACGCCGCCTGAGGGCAGGAGAATCCACGAAAAGGACCTCTACTTCGGGCAGAGTATCACTAATGAATACATCCGTACAAAGTTCCTTTCAGAGCGGGTGGTACTGCAGGCTGCGGCTGAAGGACTGGATGCAAAGGTTATCCGAGTGGGCAATCTCATGAGCCGGGAATCTGACGGGGAGTTCCAGATAAACTTCATT
The DNA here is from genome assembly GCA_902797705.1 of uncultured Lachnospiraceae bacterium. Taxonomy (GTDB): domain Bacteria; phylum Bacillota; class Clostridia; order Lachnospirales; family Lachnospiraceae; genus NK4A144. The sequence goes on from CADBTX010000243.1 coordinate 4,580, forward strand.
ACAAACGGGTTCTTAAGAAGCCTCAGGGGTTATAAAACACTGGGTGTATTCCCTGTAAGCTCCATGGGAGAGAGCACCGAATTCTCGCCTATAGACTCCACGGCTGAAGCGGTTCTGACCCTTGCGGGAACGGATAAGAGATACACTGTATTCCATGCCACCAATTCACACAGGATCTATATGAGTGACGTAGTCCGCGCCATGAGGGAATACGGATTTGTGATCGATGTGGTACCGGATGAGAAATTTAAGGAAAAACTGAATGATTATGCAAAGGAGCATAAAGAAAGTGAATCGGTATCGGGTCTCATAGCCTATGCCTCCCATGACGAAAGCCGTATCTACGGTATCGATTATGACAACAGTTTCACCGTGGAAACACTGTACCGGCTGGGGTATATCTGGCCCATTACGGACAGCGGATATTTAAGGAGTGCTATCTCGGCGCTTGCGGGACTGACCTTCTTTGAAGAAGAGTGAAGGTTCAGGGGACTATAACAGGAAAGTAAAGGGAAAAAGGAATGTTGATCTATATTATCCGTCACGGAGAGACGGACTCGAATGTGAACAAGATAACCAACGGCTGGATGGATGAAGGCCTGAATGAAAACGGAGTAAAGCTTGCCCATCTTTCCGGTGATGGCATGAAGGGCATACACTTTGACG
>CADBTX010000244.1 GCA_902797705.1 uncultured Lachnospiraceae bacterium
CGGACTTATCAGGGAAGACGGCACCATCCCCAACGCCAAGGAAGCTCTTTTTGCCGATTCAGTCGGCACAACCGTAGGCGCTATGCTGGGTACCTCCACCATTACAACCTTTGTTGAAAGCGCAGCAGGAGTTGCCGAGGGAGCCAGGACCGGCCTTACCAGCGTGGTAGTTGCCATTCTTTTCCTGATTTCCCTGTTTCTGGAGCCCCTCTTCGGCTCCATTCCCAGCGCTGCTACCGCACCTGCACTGGTTATCGTAGGCGTAATGATGATAACTCCCATTACAGAGATTGATTTTGACGACATGTCCGAGGGAATCCCGGCATTCCTTACCGCGATCTTCATGGTATGTGCATCCAGCATATCTGACGGAATAATGTTCGGTATCCTGGCATATGTTGTATGCAAGCTGTTTGCAGGAAAGATGAAGGATCTTCCGGCTGCAACATGGATTGTTGCAATACTCTTCCTTGCAAAGATAATTGTCGGAGCATTATAAGCGTTCTCATACGGTCCTTCTCCCATGGGATAATACTGCGATCCCGTGGGGGAAGGCATTATAAAATTAAGAGGTGTTTTTATGGAAAAGAAAACCTTAAAGCATCTGATAGACGTAGCTGCCGGCAGAGAAGCCGCCGATCTGTGCATAAAAAACTGCCGGGTTGTAGACGTATTCAATCAGGAAGTATTTGAATCCAATGTCTACATCACGGAGGGCTATATAGCGGGGTTTGGCGCCACATCTTTTCCCCCTGCCTTAAATGAATATGATGCCGCTGGACAGTATCTCGCTCCCGGATTTATTGACAGTCATGTTCATATCGAATCCAGCCATATCTCTCCTGCTGAATTCTCAAAGCAGATCGTTCCCCACGGAACTACCACTGTCATCGCGGATCCCCACGAAATCTGTAATGTTTGTGGTATCGACGGCTTTGACTATATGCTGAAGGCCACGGAAGATATCGCCCTTCAGGTATTTCTCCAGTTCCCTTCCTGTGTACCCTGTACACCCTATGAAAACGCGGGTGCGGTGCTGAATGCTCCCGAAATACATTCAAGGATCGGCTATGACCGGGTTCTGGGTCTGGGAGAGCTGATGGATTTTGTTGGCGTCTGTTCCTCCAAGGACAGTGTTCTGGATAAGATCATGGAAGCCCGGAATATCGGGAAGATCATTGATGGCCACAGTCCCGGACTCGCCTGTCACATGCTGGATGCCTATGCCGCCTGTGGAGTGAGCAATGACCATGAATGCGCCACTCCCGAAGAGCTGCAGGAAAGGCTGAAGAGAGGAATATATGTACTTTTAAGACAGGGCACCGTGTGTCAGGATCTTTTAAATCTCCTTCCCGGAGTAAATGAGAAAAATTACCGTTTCTGTCTTTTCTGCACGGATGATCGTCAGTCCGCAAGCCTTGTTGAAGAGGGACATATTGACAATAATATTCGTTTGGCAGTATCTAACGGACTTGACCCGTTAACTGCGATCTCAATTGCTACGATAAACGCTTCCGTCTGCTTCGGTCTGAAGGACAGAGGCGCGGTTACCCCCGGGCGCAGGGCTGACCTTGTGCTCTTTAAGGACCTAACGGATATAAGAGCCGAAAAGGTATGGATAGGCGGTAAGCTCGTATCCGACAAGGGAGTTTATCTGGTGGAAGATCCCCATGTAAAGCCCGAAAATGTAAGCGGCAGGATGAACGTAAAGGACTTCTCCGCTTCAAAGCTTGCACTTCCTCTGAAATCAAGATGGGTCAGGACGATAAAAACGATACCCCATTCTGTAGTCACGGATATCGGGAAGGACTTTGTATCCGTAGATGATAATGGTAACTGGGTCAGAAATGACAGCGACATCATAAAGATCGCTGTTATAGAAAGACATAAGGGCACCGGAAATGTAGGCCTTGGACTTCTTGAGGGCTTTGGCCTTAAGGGCGGTGCAGTCGCTACCAGCGTTGCCCACGACTCTCACAATATCATTGTCGCAGGAGATAATGACCGGGATATGGAAACGGCAGTAAACCGGATCATTGAAATGGGCGGCGGAATGGCGATCGCTAAAGACGGCAGGATCCTTGACAGTCTGGAACATGAGATAGCCGGCCTTATGACCGACAGATCCGGTGATTACGTGGCAAAACGGCTTTCAGAACTGGATCAGACCGCAAGGAAGGAGCTTCATATTAATGATACTGCCGATCCTTTCATGACGCTCTGTTTTATGGCGCTTCCCGTTATTCCCGATATAAAGATCACGGATATGGGATTATTCAATGTAACAACCTTCCGGCATGTGGACGTGTCATTTGAAGATA
>CADBTX010000245.1 GCA_902797705.1 uncultured Lachnospiraceae bacterium
CGATGATTTCACCATCTCCATGGCTGACGATATGGAGGTTTCCGACGGACTTCATCAGGTTGCCGAGGACGGAAGCATTGTTGATGCAGCCGCAGCAGATGACGGCGCCGCAGAAGGCGGAAATGACGGTGAGAACGCGGTTCCTTCCGCTCCCGCAAACCATACCGCAGGATGGATCGCAATTGCAGCTCTTGCAGTAGTTGCCGGCGCTTTCTATGCTGTAGATAAGAAGAAAAAGAAATAAGCAGTCCGTAAGAACGCTTAAGACACATTAGAAAACTCCCCTTGAAAAAGGGGAGTTTTTGTAACTGATATTTTATGGGGATTCCGGCAGCCGGAAGATCATACCTGCAATTCATCTGCCATCATATCGGCAATCGTATATTTTTCAAAGAATGTTTTCAAAGTTCTGTTCAGCTCTATCCACATCGGAAGTGTCCTGCAGACTGTCTGATTGGGGCAGGATGTATGGTCATCCGTGACACATGAAACGGGAGAAAAATTCTCCTCGGAAGCTCTTATCACGTCCCAGGCTGTACACTTTTCCGGATCTACGTTCAGTTTATAACCGCCGCCTTTTCCCCTGACTCCCTTGACCATCTGTGCCTTTACCAGGTCCTTGATGATGGCTTCGAGGTATTTTTTGGACATTCCCTGCCTTTCGGCGATATCACCGAGCGCAATATAACCGTCCTTTTCGTGCTCTGCAAGGTCGATCATTACACTTAGTGCATATGTACCTTTTGTGGAAATAAGCATCGCTAAACTCCCAAAAATCAATTAAATCATGACACAAATGATATGATACAATGACAGGGATGGATTTTCAAGAAGCTGTAAATTACATAGGAAATACAGGCTCATCAGGCATAAGACCGGGCACGGAGACAATAAAAGAGCTTCTGGCCCGTCTGGGAAACCCGGAAAAGGGGCTGAATGTCATACACGTGGCAGGGACCAACGGAAAAGGCTCCGTTTGTACCTATCTTGAGTATGCCCTTCTGGAATGTGGTCTTAATGTGGGAAGATATGCCTCGCCCTCGGTATTCAGATATCTGGAAAGGATCAGGCTGGCCGGAGAGGACATAACTGAAGCAGATTATGCCGGTGCGGTATCAGAAGTAAAAGCTGCCGCGGAAGGGATGGAGTTTAAGCCTACAGGATTTGAAGCTGAAACAGCTGCGGCGTTTAAGTATTTTGCAGATAAAAAAGCGGATGTTATTATAGTAGAATGCGGTATGGGCGGGCTCGAAGATGCGACCAATGTATTTGATGCTCCGCTTGCCTGCGTGATCACATCCGTCAGCATGGACCATATGTCATTCCTCGGAGACGATCCGGAGAAGATAGCCGTCAATAAAGCGGGTATCACCAAGAAAAACACACCTGTTATTATATCCAAAATGCCCCATATTCCCTGCAACGGAACTGAGTATGATCCTGCAGCGGTTCTTGAAAGGGAAGCTAAGTTAAGGGGCGGCATATGCATACGCGCGGAAGAGGATATCATACCCACGGGATTTATTAATCCGCTTCCGGGAGTTTACCAGAGAGATAACCTGAACGCTGCGCTCCATACGTTGAAAGCGACAGAGGATAAGCTTCGTGAGCTTTTTCCGGATAATAATATATCATATGATATTTTTATGAAAGGCATATCAAAAGCTGCCTGGCCGGGAAGATATGAGAGGATAAGTGACGAACCTGTCATCATAAGAGACGGGGCTCACAATCCTGCTGCGGCTCTTGCTCTTAAAGAGTCTTTGGATACCGATCCAAGGCTTCCGGCAGACAAAAAGGTTCATTTAATAATGGGTGTTTTTAAAGACAAGGACTATCCGGAGATCCTCCGTATCATGCTGCCCGGAGCCGTTTCCTTCACCGCGATAGATCTGCCTGACCGTAAGAGAGGGTTGCCCTCGGACGAACTGGTCCGTTCAGCCGGAAAGATCTGTGAAGAACTTGGTATATCCGGCACGGTAAATATTTCAAAGTCAGACTCTCTGTATGATGCTCTTCCGGATGAAGAAAATCCCTCTGACGTCGACATCTATGTGGTGTTCGGATCTCTTTCCCTTATGCAGCTTTTCAATTCTTAAATCTTTAGTAACTGTTCCGCAATCAATAGAATTCACCCTGCATCTATGCTAAAATCATTATGTATGACTATGCCATTTTAACGGAGAGATAAATGGTTGTTTTTCTCACAAGTTCATTCGTGGAATACAGGGCGATAGCCGAACCGGGACCTGCGCATCTGAGCGGGGACTATGATTTTACCGGTAATCTTCAAAAATACTGGAGGGAAAACTCCGGTCTGTTGGTCGTGGCTGCAGATCCCGATGACTATGAGAATACTGACGGGGCTGCCGCAAGATACGCCCAGGCGTTTTCCGAGGCCGGTTTTAGCATCAGTAGCACCACCATACTCGACCACAGGAACTCTTCCGAAGCATTTGAACTGGTCAGAAATTCTGATGTTGTCGTACTTTCGGGAGGAATGGCCAATGCCCAGAACAGATTCTTCAAAGAAATCGACTTAAAGAGGCTCCTGACGGGATATCCGGGTCTTATAATCGCTCTGAGTACCGGAACGATCAATTCTTCCGATACCGTATATCTGATACCCGAACTGGGCGGAGAGGCCGTAGAACCGGGCTTTGAGCGTTTTACAGACGGACTCGGTCTTACGGATAAGATAATCCTTACCCACAGCGAATACCTCAGATCCAAGACGATCGGAGGTTTCGATGTAATGGAAGATATTGTGGTTCCGGACAGCAAGGACAGGGAATTTTACCTGATCGACGACGGAAGCTACTTCTTGATTGACGGTGACGTCACAAAGTTCTTTGGTAAGGGAGAAGTCCTTGAAAATGGGGCTTTGCGCATGATTGACAGTCATGTCAGCGAAAGTGACTGGAATGCCGTTATGACAGGCGGTTACATATGCGTTTTTGAGATAAATACCAGTACCGGCAAGCTTATCAGCAAATTCACAGGTGATTTTCTCCAAAAATATGACGTCAGTGTCGACAAGTCTGAGAGCTTTGAAGCCTTCATACAAGATTTTGCGTCCAAGATACTTATCGAAAGAGAAAGAGATCTTCTCATAAGACAATCGACCCGTGAGGTGATAGATTCCGAGATAGAATCCATGGGCTGTTATTCCAGGACCGTGCACTCGGAAAGAGGCGGATTCAGGAGAGCCATGGATATCCGCATAAGGCCGCTTGAGGGCGAAGAAAACGGCATTATCTGCATCATACAGGACATTACCGAGATGATCGACAGGGACTGGATGACAGATATCCTTTCCAGAGCCGGATTCCTCAGGGATGCCGAAAAATGCATCAGAAGGCTTGACCTTTCAAAGGGATATTCCCTTTTATATACCAATATCCGCGGTTTTAAGACCGTAAATGACCTCTTTGGCGAGGAGATCGGAGATAAGGTCATCTTCATGGTAAGGGACCAGATCAAAGAGGTACTTGAACCTTTGGTTCTTGGGCGTCTCGAAAGCGATCATTTCGTTGCCATCATCAGGAATGAATACCTTAAGTCCGGAAGGATGAAGAAGCTCACCCAGATGACCTACAGGAGTATCTATAAGCAGTATGACTTTAGCGTAACGTGTGGTATTTATCACATACAGGATACCGGCCTTTCCGTAGGCCTAATGATAGACAGGGCAAAGCTTGCGGAGTCCACGATCACCAATTCGGATGCCATCCTTTACGCCGAGTATACCGACAGGATGCGTACCGATTATGTAAACCGGATGATCCTTATTTCGGATCTTGCCGAAGCCGTTAAGAATAGAGAACTGGTGTCATTTTATCAGCCCGTCGTCGATACGATCACCCATAAGGTCGTATCCGCGGAATCGCTGGTCAGATGGAAGCATCATGATATGGGCATGGTATCGCCCGGGGTTTTCATCCCCGCTCTCGAACAATCCGGCAAGGTGTCCAGAGTAGATATGTATATGGCCGAGAATGTCTTCGGCATGCTC
>CADBTX010000246.1 GCA_902797705.1 uncultured Lachnospiraceae bacterium
GCTTCAACATATGGATGAGATCCCTCTTTTCAGATACTGTCCGGCACCTTTTTCCCCGAGGAATTCCCTGTCCTTAACAATAACACGGCCCCGCTGCATGACTGTATCTATCCCGCCGTGCAGTTCCATTCCCTCATAGCAGGAATAGTCAGCATTACCGTGGATGGTATCCCGTGAAAAGCGCGTCTTCTTATCGGGATCTATGATCACAATATCCGCATCCGCTCCTTTTTCTATCAAACCCTTCTTAGGATAGAGCCCAAAGATCTTCGCGGGATTTGCAGCTGTATATTTCACTAACTGCGGAAGCGTTATCCTTTCTTTCCTTACTCCTTCACTGTAAAGGAGCATAAGCCGCTCTTCCACTCCCGGCGCACCGTTCGGGCACATACGGAAGTCATCAGCCCCTCTCTGCTTCTGCTCTTCAAAAGTAAAGGGACAGTGATCGGTTGCAACTGTATCAAGTGCGTCTCTTTTAAGGGCATTCCAGAGGGCTTCCCTGTCTTCTTCTTTTCTTAACGGAGGGGACATTATGGCTTTAAGTCCCTCTTTCGGATCATCATACATACTGTCGTCCAGTATGAGATACTGGGGACAGGTCTCCACTCCGAAATGCTTTTGTCCCCGCTTAATAATGTTTTTAACTTCCCGAAGCCCCGCAGCGCTTGAAAGATGGACTATATAAAGAGGGGCATCACCCACTTCGGATGCGAGATACGCCATGCGGTTCACGGCCTCGGCCTCCGCAGCTGCAGGACGGCTGAGGGGATGATACTCTGCGGAAAGCTTCCCTTCATTTCCGAACCTTTCCCGGAGATAATTCACCATGCCGTCATTTTCACAGTGTACCGTGATCAGGATATTATCCTTCTTTGCCTCCTTAAGAACTGCGAATACGTCCTTATCATGAAGCATGAGATCATAGGTGAGATAGAGCTTAAAGCTGCTTATCCCCTCCTTCTCTGCGATCTCCTTCATTTCGGAAAGAGTGCGTTCATCCGCCTTTTCCTGAAGGACTCCGTGAAAACCGTAATCGATCACAGCATTTCCGTCTGCCAGCTTATGATATTCCCTGACCTGATGCCAGGGATATGAACCCTTTGGTCCGAAGGCCATGTGATCTATGATGGTGGTGGTTCCTCCCGCAGCCGCAGCCACGGTCCCGCTGTAAAAATCATCGCAGGCTCTGGTGAAACCCACATCCAGATCCATGTGGGTATGGGCATCCACAGCCCCCGGAAGCACGAGTTTCCCCTCTGCATCCACGATCTCCGCCCCGGGATCCCCGATGTCAGGAGCCACTTTTTCAATGATCTCACCGTCTATCAGCACATCCGCCTTTATGCATCCGCTGTCATTTACTACTGTTCCGTTCTTTATGATCCTTTTCATATCCTGTACCTTGCCGCAGGTAAGTGTGCTCATCGGTGACGAGCCTGCGCGGCACCGAGTCTTTTTTCCGCAAATTTCCATAAAATGCCTCCGGCAGAAACCAGAGGCATTTATTATAGTTCTATGATCACTGTTGTTTTCAGATAACCGCAACGGCTTCTATCTCAACCTTTGCTCCCTTGGGGATAGCTGCAACCTGGAAGGCCGCTCTTGCGGGATAGGGCTCCTTAAAGAAGGTGGCATATACTTCGTTCATTGCTGCGAAGTCGGATATGTCCGAGAGAAGAACCGTGGTCTTTACCACATTCTCCATTCCGGCACCGGCCTCCTTAAGGATGTTCTGAATATTGGTAAGGCTCTGCTTTGTCTGGGCCTTGATATCCTCTCCGGCAAATTCACCTGTGGAGGGATCCACGGGAAGCTGTCCCGAAACATAGATGGTATTTCCTGCCTTTACAGCCTGTGAATAAGGCCCGATCGCTGCAGGTGCATTTTCTGTATGTACTGATTGATTCATTTTTTTTACCTTGTCGCAGGCAAGTGTGCTCATCGGTGACGTGCCTGCGCGGCACCGATGGAAGTTTGAAACATTTTGTTTCAAACTTTCCTCCTTACTGTTTATCTATTATTGTGGTCCCTGTCCTTCCGGCTATTCCGTCCTTTGCCTTTTCAAGCAGAGTGATCAGCGCCTTCCTGCCCTTCTTGGACTCGGCAAATTTAACGGAGGCTTCAACCTTGGGAAGCATTGAACCCGGAGCAAATTCTCCGTCATCAATATACTTCTTTGCTTCCCCCGGTGTCAATTCCGACAGCCACTTTTCATCCGGCTTTCCGTAATGTATGGCCACCTTTTCCACTGCCGTCAGGATAATGAGGAAATCCGCATCCAGGGCCTCTGCCAGACACTCTGCGGCAAAGTCCTTGTCAATAACGGCTGCCGCACCTTTCAGATGATGCTCAGAGGTATGATAGACAGGAATTCCTCCTCCTCCGCAGGCCACCACAATGTGATCCGACTCCATCAGCGACTGTATGGTGTCCAGCTCCACTATAGCCTTGGGCTTGGGGGAAGCCACCACTCTCCGGTAGCCTCTGCCCGCGTCCTCGATCACCCTGTAATCACGATCCCTCACCAGAGCCTCCGCCTCTTCCTTTGTCATAAAGGCTCCGATGGGTTTTGTGGGATTCTCAAATGCGGGATCGTTTATATCCACTTCCACCTGTGTGAGCACGGTGGCGCAGTCCTTCTTTATCCCCCGGTCCAGGAGTTCTTCCTTCAGGGCATTCTGGAGATCATATCCGATATATCCCTGGCTCATTGCCACACATACCGAAAGGGGACAGGTAATATACTTTTCCGGATCCGACCTTGTAAGGAGGGTCATCGCATTCTGTATCATCCCGACCTGGGGACCGTTTCCGTGAACGATGACAACCTCGTGTCCTTCTTCGATCAGATCTGCTATTGCCGCCGAGGTCTTCTTTACCGCAGCCATCTGCTCCGGCAGATTATTGCCAAGAGCATTCCCTCCAAGGGCGATAACTATCTTCTTTCCCATTTCACATTTCCTCTCTCTCACTGAAAATGTCTGGGCACCTTTCTGCTCTCCAGAGCCTTGAGGGTGGCCTGAGGATCCTTAACTTTGGCAAGGAAGATCATAGCAGCGATGATATAGGGCTTAAAGCTTGCTTCCTTGTAAAGAGGTACTCGGTAGCGGTCAAATACTGATGCCTCAACCTCTCCGTCCTTGCAGGATACATCATTGATGTCTGCAGGCAGGCAGTGGAGATAGAGAGCCTTTCCGTTCCTAGTGGTCTTCATAAGTTCTTCCGTGCAGCACCAGTCCTTGTGCTCCGCATTCTGGGCAAGGAGTTCTTTTTCCAGTGCCTTGATGCCATCCTGATCTCCCTTTGCATAGAGGTCGGTTCTCCTTTCCATTGCTGCGAAAGGAGCCCAGCTCTTGGGATAAACGATGTCAGCATCCTTAAATGCTTCTGCCATGGAGTTGGTCTTGGTGAAGCTGCCGCCGGTTGCAGCTGCGTTCTTCTTTGCCACTTCCTCTACATCCTTCATAACGTCATATCCGTCGGGATGAGCCAGGGTCACGTCCATTCCGAAACGTGTCATAAGTCCGATGACACCCTGGGGAACAGAAAGGGGCTTGCCGTAGCTGGGTGAATATGCCCAGGTCATGGCCACCTTCTTGCCCTTGAGATTCTCCACTCCGCCGAACTCATGGATGATGTGGAGCATGTCTGCCATACACTGTGTAGGATGGTCGATGTCGCACTGAAGGTTTACGAGTGTGGGCTTCTGCTCGAGAACACCATCCTTATATCCCTCCGTAACTGCATCAACAACGTCATGCATGTACTTATTGCCCTTACCTATGTACATATCGTCACGGATACCGATAACATCAGCCATGAATGAGATCATGTTCGCGGTCTCCCGGACAGTCTCACCGTGAGCGATCTGGCTCTTGCCTTCATCCAGATCCTGAACCTCAAGTCCCAGAAGGTTGCAGGCTGATGCAAAAGAGAACCTGGTCCTGGTGGAGTTGTCCCTGAAAAGAGAGATGCCGAGTCCCGAGTCAAAGATCTTGGTTGAGATATTGTTCTCTCTTAAATGACGGAGAGCATCGGCAACGGTAAATACCGCAGCGATCTCATCATCAGTCTTCTCCCATGTGAGGAAGAAGTTGCCTTCGTACATATCCTTGAAATTAAGTTTATCCAGTTTATCAGTAAATTCTTTTAAGTTGCTCATCTTCTATTTCTCCTTTCAAATCTGCTCCTGCCTTCCCCTTGCCTCCCCCCTTTGGGAAGGGGGAAGCCTTTTAATCTGCCTTCCCCCCTGCGAGGGGGGGGAAGGTGTCATGACGAAGTCATGACGGATGAGGGGTATCCCTCCCTCATCAGTCAGCCCTCCGGGCTGCCAGCTTCCCCCTGATAGGGGGAAGCCTTTAATCTGCCTTCCCCCCTGCGAGGGGGGAAGGTGTCATGACGAAGTCATGACGGATGAGGGGTCACTTTATATCATTATCCGTCTTTCCTGCCCTGAACTGTGTTACATCATCCGTCTTGTTTTCCTCATTGTAGAGATTTACCGCTGCCACATATACAGCCGCGCATCTTACAAGGTCATCCTTATAGGTGATCTCATTTGGTGCGTGGGCCTGGCTCTCCGCTCCGGGTCCGAAGCCTACGCAGGGTATGCCGTAACGTCCCTGAATGGACACACAGTTTGTGGAGAAGGTCGACTTGTCGATAAGGGGTCTGTTCCGGAGTTCCTTTGTTGAATCAGGGCCCATCCTCTTATCTCCGTAAAGCGCCTTGTGGGCGTCTACAAGAGCCTGGACATGGGCTGCATTTTCCTTATTGATCCAGGTGGGGAAATAGCACTCTGTCTCATA
>CADBTX010000247.1 GCA_902797705.1 uncultured Lachnospiraceae bacterium
GCCTTCTCCCTTTGGGAGAAGGTGTCAGCGAAGCTGACGGATGAGGGTAAAGAAAGGAACCACTATGGCAGACAGCAGAAATTCGATAATTGAAGAAAATAACTCACAGGCCCTTGTTTTTGCAGGGGAAGAGGAAAGAGAACGTGATGCAGCCAATGCAGGGGAACCTGCCGAAGCGAAAAGTGACGTGAGCCGGGAAGAAATGGATGATTACCTGGCCCGCGTGGAAAGGTATGCTTCCAATTCGGAATCAGCCACAAAGATCGGTATTATGGCTATGCTGATAAAAAGGCCAATCGAGAATAATTTCGGACATCTGCCGGGGGCCGGAGAACTGGTGCGTAAGTTCAATGATCTCTACAACGATGCAAAGGAATTGGAAAAAGTATATACGCAAAATAAGGACAATACTACAAGAATAAACAATAATGCCCTAATAACTGATGAATTCAGGACAAAAGCAAAAAACGTATTCCGCTCCTTTACCGAATTTGTTGAAAAGAATGAAGCTCTTCCGGGATGGAGGCATATCATGGACATTACCATGAAAACTCCGGATTATATCAGCAGGGCCTATGATCCCATCGACAGAAAAAGCAGATATTCTGCGGTAGACACTATCGATGATTCCTTTACAAAGATCTGCGATAACATGGATAACAGGTATTTCACCACGGTTCCCGTAGATCCCGAAATACATAAGAACGGCGGCTCAAAGGCCGAGCAGGAGATCTTATCCTTTGTGGCTCTCCTTTGGGATACTGCCCAGAAAAGCAGGAGTCCTCAGGCAGTGAAAAACGGCATAAACGTTGATAAGCCACCGGTGCCCACCAAAGCAGATATTGCTTCTTTCAACACTCCCGAAGGCCGTTCACAGTATATGGACAGGGTCAGATCCTGGACAAAGAGGATAATGCGTAAGGATCAGGTTGATTTCAAGGTCTTTGACGGGAAATGTAAGGAGAACATACTTAATACCGTAAACAGCTACAACAATGTGACTGACTACATGAACAGGCTCTCTGACATGATAGACAGTGACAATAGAACCCCTGAGGAAAAAAGATCTGACCTTAAGGAGCTCTCTTTGGCATACCCTGATGTGTCCCCTTCGGATCCCGCAGGACTTCAGGATTCAAAGGAAGCCATGAAGCAGTGGCTTCAGGACTTTGGGGCAAACTTAGGCGCAGCTCCAAAGTACAGGGATCCTTCCGAGTTCGGATTCATTGAAAATAAGCTTACTGAAATAAAGAGTGCGGAATACAGAAGACTTTTCATGAATGATGTAATACGTCACGGCTGGACAAAGCCTGAGCATGAAAAGTTCTTTAATTCCGTACTGGATCTCAATGAAAAGCTTAAGGTCCATAAGATGCATGTCAGTTTGGAAATATTGAATGTTCTAAGGGAGATTGAGTACAGTGAGGATGATATAAGCAAGGTATATGACGCACAGCAGGACTTAAGTCTCTATGTATTGGCTCTTGAGAGATCGTATAAAAAATATGCTGCTCTTCCCGGGCATGATGAAGAGCTTCTGAAATCTATTGATGATCTCAAGGCAGAGGGGCAGGCCTTAGCTGATTCTGAGTATTCGCGTATTAATGAGATCAAGAACAGGGCACCGAAAGAGCCCGGGGTAAATCCTTACGCAGGAAAGGAAGATGAGATTGATTTCGGGAACGTCGGGGAGGATACTGCGGCTAATAAAGGAAATGCCGATCCTGAGCCGGCAGTTGACGAAGAGGCGGCTGACGAGGAGAACCCCGAAGAAGAAAACGGGGCTGATGAGGAGAACGCCGAAAACGAAAACGCAAATGAGGCCAATGAGGAGAACCCCCGTCCTGAACCGGAGGTTGACGAAAATGCCGAAATAAACACTCCCATGCCCCAGGAATTTGAAAAGGCCATGAACGGTCTTGAAGATGATGAAGATTACAAAGCGAGAACCTTCTTTGAGGATTTCTACAGAAGGGGAATGAACAGGCCCGGAGATCCTGAGCGTTTAAGGGCTATGTATAACTATGCGACTAAATTAAACACACCCATTCTTAAGAAGCAGATTTCTGAAATCCCGAAGAAAGCAGGTTCCAGACAGGAGGCCATAAATCAGTTCCTGTCAGAGGTCAGGATGCATCCGGAAAAAACACCTTCCAATGTTTTTCTCCTTAACAGTATTCAGGATATCATTGACGAAGCAAATGAAAGCCTTGAGCCCGGAAAGCCAAAGTTCCATCTTTCCTATTACGGGGTAAAGCGTCTGAATAAGTTCAGAGAAGAGCATGGCCTTCCCAGGGTCATACACCCGGAGGATGAAGAGGCTAATGTACGGCCCGGGGCAGGTGCTAATGAACCTGCCGGCCGGGAAGAAAAGGCTCCTGAAGGAAATAACGGGGGAGCCGGAGCAGCAGGAAATGAGGACGCCGTTAACGAGGAAGACCCTCTTGCTGCAGGTGATGACAATACCATAATCGATGCGGATCCCGGAAAAGCCGCTTACTGGACCGATGCCATGAAGGACAGCGGTAAGGACGAGATATATGAGGTCAGCAGGAAGATGTTCTTCGTGGACATGAAGAAGCTGGACAGTTCCAGAGATAATGCCGATCTTGCCAAGGCGATCTGGACAATAGAGAGCGACCCTGCAAATGACAGTATGAGTTTCATTGGCGGGAAATATAATACGGTTAATGAGGTCATGGGTAGTGTTCTCTCAGACCTTCTTGCCTTTGACAATAAACTCCTGGTATCGGCCATCATCAACCACCCGGAGGCTGCCCGTACTATTTTTGAAAAATGGAATGAGCTTAATCCCGAAGATCAGATTGACGTAGGTATTCTTACGGAAATATCGGTTACACAGCGTGAGGGGGAGGATCCGGAGACATACGAGGACCGTATGTATAATGAGCTGATCACCCTTAAAGAAAAAGGCGATTTACATGAAATAGTATCAAGGCTTAATGCCATGCAGACCTTCATTTTGGAGAACGGCACTGATCTCTATAACAGTGATGATAAGGGACTCGTTTTGGATCCGGTATTCACGGCCAACAGGAATGTAATCGACAGGTTTTTTGACAGCCTTATGGAAAAGACCAATTCCACAGGCGCAGTGGATCAAAATGAAATGAAATTTGTCTCTGACCTCGCCGATGAAATGGGAACTGTGAGTGCAGGACTTCATATTCAGAACGGTATGGATATCTCTGATATGGAGAAGACGATAGAAGAAGGCGGAGTAGAGAATACTGACGTAGTACGCGGAAAGAAGACAGAAACCCGGAATCTGGCTTCTGCACTGGTTAATTATAATTATCATAATGCAAAGAGGCTGCAGTCCATGAACGTGCTCTTTGATAAAATGAAGGACGCTATGCCGGATACAAGGCTTAAATTCGGGAACTCCAAAAAGAACAGATCTATCAAGGCATATATCAACACCAGCTTTAACCAGTCATCCGAAACTGCAAAGATTATGATGAAGTTTAAGGGGCTGCCGAAGAAGTACACGGAAACGGTAGATGAATTATATGAAAAGGGCACATTCAGGCAGCCGGATGTCCTGCTTCAGGATGTGGGATATAAGTTAAACGGCCACGCGAAACAGAAAGAAGCCGGACTCTTTGAGGTGATACCGGATGAGCAGGAGTTTATTAACCAGACCTCCGTTAATGACCTGGAGAAGCTTAAGAATGGAATGGAAGATCATCAGACCATCATGGCTGAATACAAGACCCGCATAAAGCTCATCGCTGATGAAGCAAAAGCCAGACTTGATGCACTTGATGATATTAAAAAGGAAGGACACCGTGATTCCACTGAGTACACCAATATGAGGAATGCCCTTGTTGCTGTCAGCAAATTAAATGAAGAGAAAAGTGTGACAGAGGTCTACAAGGCTGTACGGGATCTTGACACAACATCTGCGGAGTATATTCGCACCCGTGATGTCTGGTACAGAAGTTTCCGGAACTTCGGAGAGCGCAGACTCGGTGCATCAAAGGATATTGCCGATTATAATAATAGATGGCTTAACAGTATTATCAACATTGAAGGCAAGATCCTGATGACCGGCGGTGCCTTCGACAGAGAAGCCCGTGTGGATAAACAGATAGCAAAGGTTGACGGCAGCATCACAAGCTACGAAAAGGGTATAGCCAGGAAAAAAGAGGTTGATCTTAAGGACCTTAACAAGTCTAATAAAGGAAAAGAAAAAATTGACGCTCATAAACGCAGGCTTGACCTCAGATCTGCGGATAAGAGGGCTAAGGAAGCCGGGGATCCGGGAATGGAAGGTCCTCAAAAATAACAGGATAAGTTAATATCAGA
>CADBTX010000248.1 GCA_902797705.1 uncultured Lachnospiraceae bacterium
GGGGAAAGGGATGACAATAAGATACACTCCGTGGGAGCAGGTTTCTCGGATATCGATGCCGAGATGAGGGATTCCCTGGAGAAGAGCAAAGCCCTCTCAGACGCTCTCCGTACAGCAGAGGAGGCAAGCAGGGCGAAGACAGTATTCCTGTCCAATATGAGCCATGAGATAAGGACGCCGATGAACGCCATTATAGGTCTGGACAGTCTTGCATTGAACGACACGGACATTTCCGATTCCACCAGGGATTATCTGGAAAAGATAGGAAGCTCTGCCCAGCACCTTCTGAACCTTATCAACGATATACTCGACATGTCCAGGATAGAGTCCGGCAGGATGACCATCAATAATGAGGAATTCTCCCTGTCCAAGCTGATGGAGCAGATAAATACCATGTTCAGCGGCCAGTGCCAGGAAAAAGGACTTGAATATAACTGCAGCGTTAAGGGACATTTAAGCGATTATTATGTGGGGGACAGCACAAAGCTTAAGCAGATCCTCATCAATATCCTGGGAAATGCGGTGAAGTTTACGCAGGAAGGCGGAAAGGTGGATCTTTCCGTTGAAAAGGCCCGGGACTTCGGAGGAAAGTCGGCTCTCCGCTTTGTGATCAGCGATACCGGAATAGGAATGAGTGAAGACTATCTTCCCAGACTTTTTGAGGCCTTCAGCCAGGAAAGCCAGGCCGCCATAAATAAGTACGGCAGCTCGGGCCTCGGGATGGCCATTACCAGAAATATAGTGGATATGATGAACGGAAAGATAGAGGTTCAGAGTGAAAAGGGGAAGGGAACCGTATTTACAGTAACCGTTACCCTTTTGAATTCCGAACGGACGGGTCATGAACATGAGATCGAGGTGGATCCGAAGAGCTTAAGCGTCCTTATAGTGGATGATGAGCCTTTAGCCTGCGATCACGCAAGACTTGTGCTTGAAAAAGCCGGGATCCACGGCGAGATCGCTTTATCCGGACGGGAAGCTGTGGATATGGTTAAGAAGCGTCATGAGGAAAAGGATCCTTATAACCTGATCATAGTTGACTGGAAGATGCCGGACATGGACGGTGTCGAGACCACCAAAGCCATCCGTTCCGAGGTGGGTGACGAGACCGCCATCATCATATTGACAGCCTATAACTGGGACGATATCCTTGAAGAGGCACTTGATGCGGGGGTTGACAGCTTTGTTTCAAAGCCGCTGTTTTCGGGGAATCTCCTGGAAGAATTCAAGAATGCTCTCAAAAAGAAGGGTGGGACTATAGTTACCGGAAAGCCGAAGGCGGACCTTAAGGGTAAGAGGATACTTCTTGCGGAGGATATGAGTATCAACGCCCAGATAATCATGAAGATCCTTGGCTTAAGGGAAATGGTGGCGGAACTGGCCGAAAACGGAAAACAGGCAGTGGAGCTGTTTTCGTCCCATCCCTCAGACTATTATGACGCCATCCTTATGGATGTGAGGATGCCGGAAATGGACGGACTCGAGGCTGCCGGAAAGATCCGTGCCATGGACAGGAAGGATGCGAAGAAGATACCGATAATCGCCCTTACTGCCAACGCCTTTGATGAGGATGTGCAGAGAAGCCTTCAGGCCGGGATGAATGCCCATCTTTCAAAGCCGGTGCAGCCGGATGTGCTGTTTGAGACTCTGGAATCCGTAATAGGGAGGTGAGGGGCTTTAGATGCAAAAAAGCAGGATCACGGCTCTCGTAGTGGATGATGAGAGGATAAATACCCTTATACTTGAAAAGATGCTTTCCTGCTTCGGGATAGAAGCTGTGTGTGTGTCCAACGGAAATGATTGTCTGGATGTATGCAGTAGAAGAGGCTTTGACTATGTATTCCTGGATATCCGGATGCCGGGATTAAGCGGGTTCGATATCATAGAGCAGCTGAACAGCATATTTAAGGCGAGAGGCAGGGATGTACCTGTGATCTGCATAACCGGCATGACCGGAAGGAATGAGACAGAGGAGATCCTTGATGCGGGCTTCAGGGAGATAATGACGAAGCCCATAAACAGGGATGTTCTGCGGGAGGTACTGTTTAGATACGAGCCTGCAGGAAAGAAGATAATCGAGGACTTCGATGAGGATGAGGCGGAGGAGCATCTTCCCGAGATAATAAAGAGCATACCGGGACTGGATACGGAATATGGTGTTTCCCATTGCGGATCGGTAAGCGATTTTCTCCAGGCCCTGAAGATCTTCGGTTCATCCATAGATGATAAGGCTTCGGCCATGGATGAATATATAAAGAGAGGGTATATCGAGGACATCAAGATGGTGGCTCATTCCCTGAAAAGCACCAGTGTGGCCGTGGGAGCAAAGCAGCTGTCGGAGATGGCGAAGCTTCTGGAAAAGGCCTGCAGTGATCACAACATTCCCCTTGTTTACAGCCTTACACCGGAATTTCTTACAAAATACAGGGAAATGGGAGATGCCCTTAAGGAGGTCTGGGACGGAGGCAAAGGAGGCGGAGAATTAAAGACCATTTCGGAAGCACAGCTTATGGAGGCTTTGGAAACGGCGGAGGAGCTCATTGCCTCCTATGACAGGAGAAATGTGGATATCCTTCTGGAATCCCTTAAGAGTTATAACCTTCCTCCGGAATGGAAATCCTTCTTTGACAGGCTGAAGGAACATATCAGAAAGATGGACTGGGAAAGCGCCAGAGATCTAATAAATGAATTCAGGAGAGGCTGAGATTTCATGAGCGATAATATTGTTTTTATCTATGACGAACCGGGATTTATGGTTCAGACAATTATCCATAACATAGAGGAGGCGGGGATGACGGTGACCAGCATCAACGCCGATCTTTCGGAGATCGAAAGAAATCAGTACGCTTCCGACATCATAGTCTATTATCTCGGAAACGTGGAGGCTGATACAAAGAGGGTCCTTAAGTGCCTGAACGGGATGTGCAGGGAATACAGAAAGACCCTATGCATCCTGGGGGAGTCCGGAAGCCTTAAGATAGCTGAGGAGACCTGCGACCCGGGCATCATAACGGTAAGCTACAAACGGCCCTTTGATGTGAGGGAACTGGTGGCGGATCTTAGAAAGATGCTTGGCGTCAGGGTGGAATACGCCAGAAGGAAGAGGATACTCCTGGTGGATGATGATATGGATTTCCTTCAGATCGCCTACACCTGGTTTGACGGCATCTATGATGTGGACTTTGTGAATTCCGGAAAGGAGGCACTGCAGTATCTTTCCGAAAAGAAGCCGGATCTTATCCTCTTAGACCACGAGATGCCGAAAATGAGTGGTTATGAGTTCATGTCCGAGATAAGGCGTTCCTGGAAGACCGCCCATATACCCGTGATCTTCCTTACCGGAAAAGATGATAAGGAGGGCGTGATACAGATCCTTGAAAAGAAGCCGGACGGATATCTCCTAAAGTCTACTCCCAAGGACCAGTTATTAATGAGCATTGACGATTTCTTCGCGAATCATATCTTAAGAGACGTGAAGGGAAAAAACTGATAAGTTTTTCTTGACGTAAATACGGCAAGCGGATATAATACCTACCGAAATGGTAGGTATTATCTTTTTTAAAGAGGAATGAAAGAAATGGAGAAAATGATATACATGGATAATGCGGCAACCACAAGGGTTCTGCCGGAGGTGCTGGAGGCCATGCTCCCCTATTACAGGGAGGATTTTTATAATCCCTCAAGTGCCTACGGGAAGGCAGGAGAGGTGGCCGCCGCGGTCTCAAAGGCAAAGGAGACCATTGCAAAGGTAATAAACTGTAAGGATGAGGAGATCTTCTTTACGGCCGGAGGAAGCGAGTCCGACAACTGGGCCATAAAGGGAGTGGCGGATTCCTTAAAGAAAAAGGGAAACCATATCATCACCACAAAGATCGAGCATCACGCTGTGCTCCATACCTGTGAGTATCTGGAGAAAAGGGGATATGATGTCACATATCTTCCCGTGGATGAAAAGGGGTGCGTGGACTTAAGCGAACTGGAAAAGGCCATTAGGCCAGAAACAATACTGATCTCCGTTATGTTCGCAAATAATGAGATCGGTACCCTGCAGCCGGTGGAAGAGATAGGGCGTATAGCCCATTCCCACGGGATCCTCTTTCACACGGATGCGGTGCAGGCCTTCGGACATGTTCAGATCGACGTGGAAAAAATGAATATCGATATGCTGTCCGCCAGCGCCCATAAGATAAACGGGCCTAAGGGAGTGGGATTCCTGTACATAAGGAAGGGAGTAAGATTCTCAAATCTCATACACGGAGGCGCCCAGGAGGACGGGAGAAGAGCGGGGACAGTAAATGCTCCGGGGATCGCCGGATTTGGCCGGGCTGCGGAAATAGCCTTATCCAGAATGGAGGAGAGAGCCGGACATGAGAGTGCTTTAAGGGACAGACTAATTAAAAGAGTGCTGGAGGAGATCCCCCATACCCTTCTTAACGGGGACCCGGAGAAGAGGCTTTCAAATAACGCGAGCTTCTGCTTCAGGTTTATAGAGGGGGAATCCCTTCTTATCATGCTGGATCAGAAGGGAGTCATGGGTTCCTCGGGCTCTGCCTGCACCTCGGGTTCCCTGGATCCCTCCCATGTGCTGCTTGCTATCGGCAGGCCCCATGAGATCGCCCACGGATCCTTAAGGCTCACCATATCTGAGGACACCACGGCCGAAGACATAGATTACACGGTAGATGTATTAAAGGAGATAATTGACAGGCTAAGGAGCATGTCACCCCTTTATGAGGATTTTGTAAAGAAAAACGGTTGAAATAGCGTTGCTGAAGTGTTTTGACGCCGTCTGCAGCGGGCGGCGGGTTTTGGAAGAAAGGAATGGTATAGATATATTATGAGTCAGGTTTCTGATTACAGTAAAAAGGTAATGGATCACTTTTCAAATCCCAGGAATGTTGGAGAGATAGAGGAGGCGTCCGGGGTTGGGACCGTAGGAAACGCCAAGTGCGGTGACATTATGAGGATGTACCTGGACATCGATGAAAACAATGTGGTCAGGGATGCCAAGTTTAAGACTTTCGGCTGCGGCGCCGCCATCGCAACCAGCTCCATGGCGACGGAGCTCGTTAAGGGCAAGACCGTTGAGGAGGCTCTTAACGTCACAAATAAAGCAGTTATGGAGGCTCTTGACGGGCTGCCTCCCGTAAAGGTTCACTGTTCACTGCTTGCGGAGCAGGCTATACATGCGGCTCTCTGGGATTATGCGGAAAAGAAGGGCATAAAGATCGAGGGCTTAAAAAAGCCGGTGAATGATATAGATGAAACGGAAGAGTTTTATCAAATGCAGGGCGAACAGCAATGATATCGACAAAAGGCAGATACGCCCTCAGGGTCATGATAGATATTGCCGCTAATCAGGGAGATGGCTATGTCCCGATGAAGGATGTGGCAGCCAGACAGAACCTTTCCCTTAAGTATCTGGAACGCATCATCCCTGCCCTTACAAAGAAGGATATGATAAAGGGAATACAGGGAAAGGGAGGAGGATACCGTCTCACAAGACAGCCGGAGGAATACCCCGTGGGGGAGATCTTAAGGATCATGGAAAAGGATCTCGCTCCGGTGAGCTGTCTTGCGGAAGGTGCCCCTGAATGCATGAATAAGGGGAAGTGCAGGACTATCGCCTTCTGGGAAGGACTGGATA
>CADBTX010000249.1 GCA_902797705.1 uncultured Lachnospiraceae bacterium
CGATGACAGCCATCCGGCCCTTAAGGAGGCTGTGGCGGATTATTATGACAATGCGCGGAAGGATTTTGAAAAGATCTGTGAGAGAAATACCGAGGATGCAGTGAGGGAAAATGAGGAGGCTAAGGCTTCCGGGGAAGAGGACCCCTATACTGCGTATTACAGTTATTATGTTTCGGCTGAGGTCAAGAGGGCCGACGAGAAGCTTTTCAGTATCTGTGTCAGCGAGTACAGCTTTACCGGAGGTGCCCACGGAACCTCCTACAACTATGGTGTGAATTTTGATACGGAGACCGGTGAGATCCTGTCAGAGAAAAATATAGGGGATGTAAGATCCTCTCTTGAAGATTTTGTGATAAAGACCATTGAGGGATCAGGGGATGACGCAAAAGAGATGTTATTCCCTGAATACAGGGAGAATGTGGACAGCATACTGTCAGGGGATATGGATGATATCGCCTACTGGTTTGATGACGCCAGGATGATAGTGGCTTTCCAGCAGTACGATATAGCTCCCTATGCTTCGGGGATACTGGAGTTCGGCGTGCCCTACTCCGATCTTCAGGGATTCAATGAAAAATATCTGCCGGATGGGGATTTCTGCCATGTGAAGCTGCATGATAACGGCCTTGTGGATTTCCTGGATGTGGATAGCGACGGAGAAGAGGATAAGGTGTGGATCGGCTCCGAGGATATGGATGAGAACGGATACGCCACCTTTGTAATGCATAAGGATGAAGAGAGCGCCAAACTGAACTTTGAATATTATTACAGCGCGGAACCGGTCTATGTGCATTCCGGGGACGGTGACTATTTCTTTATCACAGCCACCTCTGACAATGACTGGACGGACAGCGAATTTTATGACGCCCGTACCATGAAGCTGATAGATGAGTTTGAGGGAAATGTGAGCTCCTTTGCAAAGGATACCATAACTGTTTCCACCCGTGAGCAGGTCATTGGCACCTGGGGCGGGAAAAAGGACTATTCCTACGGGCCTGAGGGACTTTCTCCTAAGCAGGACTATTTCAGGATAAATGATAATGCAAAGGGAGATGACAGGACCGCCTATACCCTGCTCAAGGATCTTAGCTATCATAAAGAACAGGGCGGGGAAGATACGGAAACCCTTAAAAAGGGAGATAAGATCTATCCCACTCTGATCTATGATAAGGAGATGGGATTCGAGACAGAGTCCGGAGAGACAGGCTTCTTCTACTATGAATACTCTGAGGAGGGCGGCTATACCATAAACGGCGTGAACGAAAATGACATGTTTGACGGGATAGTCTACGCCGGTTAAAAATTACCTCTTTATTTTATCGAACAGATGTTCTATAATGATCATCGAGGGTAAGATAATGAGGGTAAATCATAACGCACAGAAAATCGATGTGATATGCCAGTTTTCCAGAGACGGAGCCATTATTCCGATGAAGATCCGTATCAGGGATGACGACGGGGCAAATCAGGAGTATAGCATCAAGGGATACAGGGATGTGACTGAGGACGGGGCGAGAAATATGCCGGACGGAGTCTATGTCACGGGAGAAACCTCTGTCTTCGAGTGCAATATAATATCCTTCGGGATAAAACGCACGGTAAGGCTGTATTACAAACCGGCGGACAAGGTTTGGATAATGACATCATGATAACAGTCACAGGACTCCCGCAGGGGAGAACCGCAACGGGGAGGTGAACATGAGTACATTTATTATTGGGATTGTGATCCTTATAGTTGGAGGAGGACTGTACGGTGCTCTCTGCCAGAAGGTGTTCGGGCCGGACGACAGGAAGACTCCGGCCTTTACAAAGCAGGACGGGGTGGATTATGTTCCGATGCCAAAGTGGAAAAATTCACTCATAAATCTTTTGAACATCGCCGGGACAGGACCGATACTCGGCCCCATACAGGGAATACTCTTCGGTCCCGTGGCCTTTATCTCCATTCCCATAGGCTGTGTGCTCGGCGGCGCCATGCATGATTATTTCTCCGGAATGATATCCGTGAGAGAAGGCGGGATACAGATGCCGGAGCTTGTCCGCAGGAATACGGGGCATGTAGTACACAAGGTCTATACCGTCTTTGTATGTATTGTACTGTTCCTCATCGGTGTGGTATTCGTTTATACACCGGGGGATATAGCGGCGACACAGATATTCGGCTTCAAGGATCCGAACGGCACCGGAGTATGGGTGATCTACGCCGTGATCTTCGCCTACTATCTCATTGCCACTATGTTTCCGATAGATAAGATAATAGGAAAGATATATCCCATTTTCGGAGCCATACTTCTGATCTCTGCAGTGGGAGTTTTTATCATGCTTTTCATCAAGGGATACCCCATGGTTGAAGTGTGGCAGCCCTGGGTATTGAACGGTTTTGATTTCGGTGAATATTTTGCCAGTGAAAAGTTCATACCCACCTTTTTCGTTACCGTTGCCTGCGGTATCCTGTCCGGATTTCATTCCACCCAGATAACCCTGGTGACAAGGACCATGGAGAGCGAGAGAGAGGGACGCTTCACCTTCTACAATATGATGCTGGCAGAGGGCTTTATAGCTATGGCATGGGCAGCGGGCACCATGGCAATGATAGGTATAGGAGCTGAGAATTTAGGGATAACGATGCAGATGACGGAAGGCGGATGGAGTTATTTCGCCTCTGTCGGAGGAGAGATCCAGCAGATCTCAGCCACAAGCGTGGTGGGGGTCGTTTGCAAAAACATGCTTGGAAATATCGGGGGACTCATTGCCATAATCGGTGTTGTGATCCTTCCCATCACCTCCGGAGATACGGCTTTAAGATCATTGAGGCTGATCATTGCGGAAACCTTCCATATCCCGCAGGACAACAGCAAGAAGAGAATGCTTCTCTCTATTCCCGTTTTTGCTCTTGCGGTCCTGGTGCTCTTCTGGGCAAAGACAAATCCCAAGGGGTTCAATACAATATGGAGATACTTCGGCTGGTCAAATCAGACACTGGCAGTATTTGCTATGGCCGCCATCCTTATATGGCTCATGCAGAACGGTAAAGGGAAGTTTTTGTGGATACCTCTTTTCCCTATGGTATTTTATGCTTTCGTTACCACAGCTTACATCTGCAGCGCGCAGATAGGCTTGCGTATGCCGCATGAGGTCGCTTTGGGAGTGGGCTTAGCCGTTGCAGTGATCGTTATGGTAGCAGTCATATGGAGAGGTTCTAAAGAGATCCCGAAGAAGGAGGCAGAAGAGTGAGGATCTGAGAATAATCCAGCTCTTCATAGGCGGAGCGGAGCTTTTCTATCCGTTCTTCCTCATTTTCCGGTATGGAATATCCGGACAGCAGTTCAAACACGGTATCGATCTGCTCCGTGTCATATTCTTCGGCTGCGGCTCTTAAGTCATCATAGATCTTATTCAGGAAGTTTCTGTCCGCCAAGGGCAGGAACTTCTTTTCGTTAATGTTCCGGCTTAAGACTTCAGACAGAGGATTTCTTAGATTCCTGTATTCAAGGAGGAAATCGGAGTGGTGCTCATTAATATATTTTATGTCTCCGGTCTTTCCCGCCATTTCCAGAGCCTCAGCCTTATCCCCAAGAGAGGAGGCTCCGATTATCCTTGCAGAGCTCTTCAGGGCGTGGACAAGGATGGTGTATCCTTCAATATCCTTTTTCTTAAAGAAGCCGTCAAGCTCATCTGTTTTCTTTTCAGCTGTATCATAAAAGGTTTTTAGGAGGGCAAGGTAAGAGGCCTTATCTCCGCTGTTCTTCATGCCCTCCACCGGGTCAATGGGAGAATTAAGCAGGGGAGACAATTCTTCCGGAAGGGTATCGCTTTCGCTTTCATCCTCTGAATCCCCGGAAAGCAGGATCTTTTCATCCGGAATGAAATGAAGGAGCAGATCCTCCAGTTCACCGGGATTGATGGGTTTGGTGAGATAGTCTTCAAATCCTTCGCTGCAGTAAAGATCCCGGGCTCCGGAGATGGCATTTGCGGTAAGGCAGACGGAAGGAGTCTCCTTATTCGGCCCCTCTGTTCCTCGTAATTCATGCAGGGTTTCTATGCCGTCCTTTCCGGGCATCATGTGGTCAAGAAAGATCACGTCATATTTTGATCCTGCAGCAAGGAAAAGAGCTTCATCTCCGCTTTCGGCGGTGTCGGTCACGACCCTTGTCTTCTTTATAAGACTCTTAAATACCATGAGGTTCATGTGGTTATCATCCACAACAAGTATCTTTGCCTCGGGAGCAGTAAATTTTGCTTTGTATTTCCTATGGTTAGTAAGACTTTCCCGCCGGGCTATCTTGTAGTCTCCGAGATTGCTCCAGGACAATACCTGCTGCTTCAGCGAGAATGAGAAGGTGGAGCCGGCACCGTAGGTGCTTTCCACATTCAGTCCGGAGTCCATAAGAGATAAGAGTCTCTTTGTTATACTCATTCCGAGACCGGTGCCCTCTATATTCCGGTTGCGTTTTTCCTCTATGCGCTCAAATTCCGAAAATAGCTTGGACAGATCCTCAGGCTTTATCCCGATGCCGGTGTCCTTTACAGATACTGTAAGGATAACGTTTTCCGGGTCATCTATGAGGGTGAAGCCGACATGGAAGGTGACTTTTCCCTTTTCCGTGTATTTGACGGCATTGGTGAGGATATTGGTGATGACCTGTTTGATCCTGACCTCGTCCCCCCGGAGGAACCTGGGAGTATCTCTGTCAAAGTCCAGTTCAAGAGCCAGTCCTTTTTTCTCGGCACGGGGTGAGATCATAGCCACAAGGTCATTAAGAACAGCAGACAGATCATAGTCAACGGGGATTATGTCGATCTTTCCTGCTTCTATCTTTGAGAAGTCAAGGATATCGTTTATCAGTCCGAGAAGGGTCTTTCCCGCGTTGCCTATGCTCTCCGCATAGGTGAGGATGGTGTCATCCTCGGATTCTCTTAAGATCATTTCATTCATGCCCAGTATGGCATTGATGGGAGTCCTTATCTCATGGGACATGTTGGCAAGAAAATCCGACTTTGAACGGTTGGCATCATCAGCGGAGCGCTTTGCGGAATCGAGATCACTAAGGCTCTGCAAAAGATTTCTGTAATCCGGCGTTTCCACTCCGATATAGAAAATGTAAAGGGCGATGACTGCCCCGAAATAGTTAAAGAGGATGCCGCTTCCAAGACCCAGAGTATTAAGCGACTCAAAAAGGATGGAACCTATGGCTACAAAAAACGCGGCAACAGCCGTCATCTGGGCACGTTCACTTATGGTCTTCTTAAAGACATTGAAGAGAACGACACAGTAGATAATGAAATA
>CADBTX010000250.1 GCA_902797705.1 uncultured Lachnospiraceae bacterium
CTCCAAAGGATCCATATCCTCCGTATCAAAGAGCTCGTATACATAGTTCGGTTCGATGAGCTCACTGACGCCGGAGAGTTCTGCAGACTGAAGGGCTGCTTTTGTCCCTTCCCTGAAACGGACCGTGGCCACGCCGTAGTCAAAGCTTAAGAGCACTGCATTATATTCGGCAGCTATCGCCTCCGCTTCCGAACGGCTGCTGCAGGTGAAAACCCCTTCCCTG
This sequence comes from uncultured Lachnospiraceae bacterium, assembly GCA_902797705.1. Taxonomy (GTDB): domain Bacteria; phylum Bacillota; class Clostridia; order Lachnospirales; family Lachnospiraceae; genus NK4A144. The sequence continues at coordinate 224 of CADBTX010000250.1, forward strand.
TCAATATAATCCTCTCCGGGAGTCATTCCGGAAAGCTCCGCGATCTCATCAGAAAGCGCTTCCGAAACCGGATCTTCGGCAACTTCTGAAACTTCCGCAACATCCGTAACTTCTTCTCCGAAAGTCCCCACGGGAGACATCACCATGGAAGCGGTGATAAGAAGGGCAAGTATTTTTCTGTATCTCTTATTGATCCTCATCAGGTACTCCATATATTCTTAGACTTCTTGTTTTTCTGATGAAAAACAAGGCTCTATGACTTTTTGCGGACGAAATCGGAAATTATCCGCAAAAATCCGGCTTCGCCGGACACGCCGGTCAGCAAGCTGACCGTCTGGTCAGTTACGATTCTTGTTTTTCTGATGAAAAACAAGAATCTACATATAGTATCTTATCCGGCAATTATGGTTTTAAAATCACCAGATAATGATATATCCATATCCGTGAAACGTCAAATCTGAAACGTCAAATCACATTATCCCCCGGTCCTTATACCATTTTTCCAGCAGTTCCGGACGCATCTCCTTTGTCTTCTTCTTTGCTTCCGTAAGTCTCCAGGTTTCAACAGCCTGATGATCCCCGGAAAGAAGGATATCCGGCACACTTAAGCCCCTCCACTCCTTTGGTCTCGTATATTGGGGATACTCCAGAAGACCGTTCTCAAAGGATTCACTCCCTGCGGAATCCTCGTTATTCAGGACCCCGGGGATCCGGCGGCTCACTGCGTCCATTATGACGAGAGCCGGAAGTTCCCCGCCTGTCAGCACATAATCTCCGATGGAGACCTCATCCGTAACGATACGGTCAAGGACCCTCTGATCTACGCCCTCATAGTGGCCGCAGAGGATGATGAGGCTCTCCTCTCTGGAAAACTCCTCCGCCATCCCTTCGTCGAAGACCCTGCCTGCAGGGGATGTGTAGATCACCCTTGTCCTCTTTTCCTCCCGGATGGTGGAGAGTTCATCACATTCCTCGTCAAATTTTGTTTCAATGCGGCTCAATGCCTCCTGATACGCAAGCCATACAGGCTCACACTGGATAAGCATCCCTGCTCCGCCGCCGTAGGTATAATCATCAACGGAACCGTAGGAATTCTGGGAAAAGGCCCTTAAAGACACGGTATCAAGACTCAGTATCCCCTCTGACAGGGCTCTCCCTGTAATGCTGGTACTGAAGGCGTTCTCAATAAGTTCGGGAAAAAGCGTAATTACACAGTATTTCATTCAAGCATACCCGGCAGCGGATCCACTGTCATACATCCCTTATTCAGATCGACAGACAGAACAAATTTCCTGACAGCCGGTATCATGATCTCCTTAGCTCCGTCATTTTTGATAACGTAAACATCATTTCCTGCGCCGTGAAGAATGGAGCTCACACTGCCAAGACAGTTTTCCTTAGTATCAAATACCCTGAGGCCGATAATGTCCGCATCAAAGTACTGACCCTCTTTAAGCTCCGCAATATCCTCTCTTCTTGCCAGGATCTCATAGTCCCGGTATTTGACCACATCATTGATATCATCGATACCCTTAAACTTAAGAATCACCATCTTCTTAAAGAACTTTACATTCTCTATCTCAACCGGGATAAGGGTATCCTTCTTTTTAAGATATATTTTTTCAAACAAAGAAAAGCGGCCAGGGTCATCCACTTCAGGGTAGACCTTGACCTCTCCCTTTATTCCGTGGGTGGTGGTAATGATCCCCGCCCTCAGATATTCTTTTTCAAATGCATCACTCAACGTTAGTAATCTCCACGTTGACCTTCTTTGTCTCTTTTGAGGATGCGGCCTTTACAACAGAGCGGATGGCTTTTGCTATCCTTCCCTGCTTTCCTATGACCTTTCCCATATCGCTCTGGGCAACCTTCAATTCAATATTTACTTCCCGTTCATTTTCTGTCTCGGTCACAAGTACCTGATCCGGGTTATCAACAAGGGCACGGGCGATAACTTCCACTACTTCTTTCATATTATTTCGTTACCGTTCCTTTCTTTTCTAAGAACAAAAGCGCCTGTATTACAGTATCCCGGCTTTCTTAAAGAGTCTCTGAACGGTTTCTGTGGGCTGTGCGCCGTTAGAAAGCCACTTCTTTGCCTCCTCTTCGTTTACCTTGAACTCTGAGGGCTCCTTTAAGGGATCGTAGGTTCCGATCTCTGCAACGTTCTTGGAATTTGAAACCGAATTCCTGGCGTCAGCCACAACAACCCTGTAAAAGGGAGCCTTCTTCTTACCGATTCTCTTTAATCTGATCTTTAACATTTTAATCTTCCTCTCTTTTTTTAATATCTATTTCAAACGGATCTTATCCGGTTGAATACCTTATCTTAAGCCCTTCATCAGGGATGAAAGATTGCCGAGACCACCCAGGCCTCCGAACATTCCCTTTCCTTTCATAAGGCCGGGCATGCGCTTCATCATCTTCTGCATCTCGGTAAATTCCTTCACGAGACGGTTCACATACATGATATCGACTCCGGCTCCCTTTGCGATGCGGTGCTTTCTCTGGGGATTTAAGAGCTTCGGATTCGCCCTCTCCGCAGCGGTCATGGAATGGATAATGGCCTCGTTCCGCTTCAGCCGCTTTTCATCCACCATGCCCGAAATGTCCTTTCCTCCGGTGAGCCCCGGCATCATGGAAAGCACTGAGCTAAGGCCTCCCATCTTATTCATCTGGGACATGGCGTTAAGGTAGTCGTCAAAATCGAACTTTCCCTTCTTAACGCTGTTCTGCATCTTTTCCGCGGCTTCCCTGTCCACGGTATCCGCGGCCTTCTCAATAAGGGAAAGCACGTCTCCCATACCAAGGATCCTGGAGGCCATACGGTCGGGATAAAATTCTTCAAGACTCTCCGGCTTCTCACCCATTCCGGCATAGAGAACGGGAGTACCCACCACATTCCTTATGGAGAGCACGGCACCGCCTCTGGCATCTCCGTCCAGTTTTGAAAGGATGAGTCCGTCTATGCCTATCTTTTCATTAAAGCCCACAGCCACATTGACAGCGGCCTGTCCGGTACCGGCATCCACAACAAGGATGGTATCCGTGATCTCCACGTTGTCCTTGATGCGCTTAAGCTCGTCCATCAGCTCTTCATCGACTTCGAGGCGTCCTGCCGTATCCAGTATCACCACATTGAAGCCATGGCTCTTTGCATATTCCACGGCGTCTAAAGCGATCTTCACCGGGTCCTTTTCATCTTCTTCCTTAAAGACCGGAGTATCCACCTTTTCACCGTTGATCTCCAGCTGTTTGATCGCCGCAGGCCTGTATACGTCCAGAGCCGCCAGAAGACTCTTCTTTCCCTTTTTCTTAAGCTTAAGGGCCAGCTTTGCAGCGGTGGTGGTCTTACCTGCACCGTTAAGTCCGCAGAGCATGATTACGGTCACGCCCTGTCCCGGAGCAAAGGTAAGTTCCCCGGCTTCACCAAGGAGTGAGATCATCTCCTCATTAACGATCTTTATTACAGTCTGCCCCGGGTTCAGTCCCTTTAAGACCTCCTCACCCACGGCCTTTTCTTCAATGCCTTTTATGAAGGATTTAACGACCTTAAAATTAACATCCGCTTCGAGGAGCGCCATCTTGACTTCCTTCATGGAAGCCTTCACGTCCTCCTCCGTCAGCATTCCCTTGGATCTCAGGCCCTTAAAGATATTCTGAAGTTTTTCCGTAAGGCCTTCAAATGCCATTACAATTCTCCCAGTATTTTGTCGGCAAGGGAAGCGATCCTCCCTGCATCAGCGTTTCCGGTTTTCCTGATCACGGACTCTGCCGCATCCTTTATCTCACGTACCAGTCTGTCGGTTTCCTCAAAGCGCCGGATGAGTCCCAGCTTCTCCTCGTACCCGCTTAAACTCTGCCTGCAGCGGTTAAGCATCGCAGACACAGCCTGCCGGCTGATACCGTATTCCTCTGATATCTCGGATAATGACAAATCCTCCATTACAGAGGCTTCGTATATTTCTCTCTGCTTATCCTTAAGAAGATTCCCGTAGAAATCAAAGAGCAGAGCCTCACTTCTTACATCCTTCACCGTCTGTAACTTTCAAGGGCTATGATACCCTTCCTTTCTGACACACGATGGACATGATAACAAAAAAAAACAAAGCTGTCAACTAAAATTGTTGACAGCTCTGCTTTTAGTATTCCAGTAACTATTCAGAACAGTCACTTGCAAAACCGCAAGGACGTATGAAAACCAAGGCATTATGCACAAATTACAGCGCGGCTCTTACCTGCTTCGGGCGGTAACCGTTCTTATCAAGGGCAGAAAGGATCTGCTCCTTATGCTCTGTTCCGAAGCACTCCAGGGTGATACGGAGTTCCACCTGAGCAGAGCGGTTGGTATTTACGAACTGGTTATGCTCGAGCTTAATGACATTGCCGTTAACCCTTGCGATGGTTCCGGCCACACGCTCGAGTTCTCCGGGCTTATCGGGCAGAAGAACGGATACGGTGAAGATCCTGTCTCTAAGGATAAGACCCTGCTGGACAACACTGGACATGGTTATCACATCCATATTACCGCCGGAGAGGATGGAGACCACCTTCTTGTCCCTGCATTTAAGCTTTTTCAAGGCCGCCACCGTGAGAAGTCCGGAATTCTCCACTATCATCTTATGGTTTTCCACCATATCAAGGAAAGCCATGACAAGATCGGAATCCGGAACAGTAATGACCTCATCCAGATTTTTCTGAAGATAGGGGAATATCTCCTTTCCGGGAGTCTTTACTGCGGTGCCGTCCGCTATGGTGGAGGCGCTCCTTAGGGTCACGACCTTTCCCTTCTTAAAGGACTCTGTGAGACAGGCCGCTCCCTCAGGCTCCACTCCGATGACCTTAACCTTTGGATGCATGAGCTTTGCGAGAACAGATACTCCCGTGGCAAGTCCCCCTCCTCCTACGGGAACAAGGATGTAATCCACCAGGGGAAGCTCCTTAAATATCTCCATTGCGATGGAGCCCTGTCCCGTTGCCACACCGGGATCGTCAAAGGGATGGACAAAGGTATAGCCCTCTTCCTCCGCAAGGCGGAGTGCTTCAGCGCAGGCGTCATCATACACATCCCCGTGAAGGATGACATCTGCCCCAAGAGCCTTGGTGCGGTTCACCTTTATCAGGGGAGTGGTGGTGGGCATTACTATCACTGCCTTGCAGCCAAAGGATGAGGCGGCAAAGGCCACTCCCTGGGCGTGGTTTCCCGCAGATGCGGTTATGACGCCCTTTCCTCTCTCCTCCTCGGAAAGCCTGCTTATACGGTAATATGCCCCGCGGATCTTGTAAGCTCCGGTCCGCTGCATGTTTTCAGGCTTCAGATATACCTGGTTTCCGCATAAACCCGAGAAAAAGTCGCTGTAAATAAGCTTGGTTTCCTTTATTACTTCTTTTACCTTTTCCGATGCCTCCTCAAAGGCTTCGATGGTGAGATAATCTTTGCTCATGTCAGTCCAGCTGCTCCTTTCACTGTTTCCGGACATTTTTCATATTACTTAATGAAGCGCCATTATTTAAACAGGCTTTCCACAAAGTCCTCCGGATCGAATTTCTTAAGATCATCGATCCCCTCTCCCGTTCCTATGTATTTCACCGGGATATCCAGTTCATCCTGTATGGCGATGGCGATGCCGCCCTTGGCACTGCCGTCCATTTTTGTAAGTATTATGCCTGTAACATCAGTAACGGATATGAATTCCTTAGCCTGAATAAGGGCGTTCTGGCCCGTGGTGCCGTCAACCACCACAAAGGTCTCCTTCTTTGCTTCGGGGTATTCGGCGTTTATGATGGTATTTATCTTCTTAAGCTCGTTCATAAGGTTCTGCTTATTATGGAGCCGTCCCGCGGTATCGCAGAGGAGTATGTCGGTATTTCTGGCCTTTGCGGCCTTTACGGAGTCAAATACCACGGCTCCGGGGTCTCCTCCCTCTTTTCCGCGGATCATGTCCACTCCGGCTCTTTTTGCCCATATATCAAGCTGCTCCGCCGCCGCGGCCCTGAAGGTATCCGCTGCTGATAAAAGCACCTTTTTCCCGGAAGCCTTAAAGATATGGGCGAGTTTTCCCACCGTGGTGGTCTTCCCTACGCCGTTGACCCCCACAATAAGAAGGATGGAGGGTCCTTCCTCAAAGCCGTACATATCCTCATCCATTCCGGATCTTAAGCTTTCCTTCATAAGGGTCTTAAGGAGTTCTTTGCACTTCTCAGGCTCGGAGATCCTCTGCTCCCTTACCTTTGCCTTCAGTTCCCCGATAATGGACTCAGTGGCGGAAATGCCCACATCTCCCATAACAAGGAGTTCCTCCAGTTCCTCGTAAAACTCCTCGTCTATCTCTTTATAGCCCGTGAAAAATGATGTTATCTTCTGGAAAAATCCCATTTGTTCCTCGTATTATTCGTAATCCTCAAGGTCTACATTTACCTGGGTGGATATACCCTTTTCCTGCATGGTGATACCGTACAGTCTGTCCGCCTTCATCATGGTGCCCCTTCTGTGGGTGATGACGATGAACTGGGTGTGCTCAGTAAGGTTGCTGAGGTAAGAAGCAAAACGGTCAACATTTGCTTCATCAAGGGCAGCCTCTATCTCATCCAGGAGACAGAAGGGAGACGGTTTCAGCGCCTGTATGGCAAAGAGAAGGGCAATGGCTGACAGTGCCTTCTCTCCTCCGGATAACTGCATCATGTTCTGCAGCTTCTTTCCCGGAGGCTGGGCAATGATCCTGATATCCGTTTCCAGGATGTTTTCCGGATCTATAAGTTCCAGCGTTCCCTTTCCGCCGCCAAATAGTTTTTTGAAGACGATATCGTACTGCTTCGAGATCTCCTCGAATTTCGCAGAGAAGAGCTTTCTCATATTCTCATCCAGATCTGCGATTATGGCCCTTAAGTCCTCCTCCGCTTTTATAAGATCGTTCCTCTGACCGTCTTCAAAGGTATATCTGTCAAGCAGGGTCTTGTACTCTTCAATGGCGTTTACGTTTACGTTTCCAAGCTCCCTGATGGCACTCTTTACGGAGAATGTGGCCTTTCTAAGCTTGGAAAGATCCGTCATCTCCTCATTCTTAAGCTCAAGGGCGGCGCTCCTTGTCATCTGGTATTCATCCCACATGTAGTTGGTGAAGCTTTCTTCGTCCCTTTCGCACTTTTCCCTCTGGGATCTGAGCCTGTCAAGCTCCCTCTCCAGAGAGCTTTTTCTTTCGCTGATCTGACCGATCTCCCGGAATACCTCATCCCGCTTTCCGGTCATCTCATTCTTTCTGTCATAGAGCTCCTTTAATTCCTTATTCTGGGAATTATTGTCGGAGCCGAAGTTTTCTATCTGCTCCTCCAGGGAACGGATCTTCTCCGCCTTTTCATTCCTCTCCTTAAGGTTGTTCTCTATGCTCTGCTGATTTATGGCGATCTCGCTCTTATATCTTTCAAGGTCGGCACTTAAGCGGTTCACTTCCTCCGCCACATGGCTTTGCTCGCTCTTAAGGGAGACATTGGCCTTGTCCGATTCTGAAAGCTCTGCCCTCAGTGTTTCCGTCTTTTCGGAAAGCTTTTCTATGGAGATATTGAGCTCTTCGATACCGGAGGACAGTTCCTTTTCCTTTTCCGAGGAGCCCGTGAGTTCCTGATTGACCTTTTCCTTTAATTCACGGATCTCCGATATCTGTTCCTCGATGGCCTTATTCTCTTTATAGATGCCCTCGCTGCCTTCACTCAGTTCCTTTTCCCTGTCATGGAGCTGCTTTAAGCTGAGACTTGCGGTATTATAGCGAAGCTCCAGTCCCTTCAGCTTTTCAGAAAGATCATTCCGCTTTATCTTATAATCGGTCTTCTTTCTCCTGAGATCCTCGATAAGGGCAAGGCACTTATCCACTTCTTTAAGGGTTTCCCTGATATCCTTTTCAAGGGACTCTATCTCACGGCTCC
>CADBTX010000251.1 GCA_902797705.1 uncultured Lachnospiraceae bacterium
GGAGACGAGTATGACCGTTATCTCATTCTTTTCGTGGAGTTCGCGGATAAGGTCCAGGATCTCGTCCCGGCCTCTGGGATCCAGTCCGGCCGTGGGCTCGTCCAATATGAGGATATCCGGTTTCATGGCCAGGACTCCTGCTATGGCCACTCTTCTCTTCTGACCGCCGGACAGTTCAAAGGGCGAGCTGTAATAATATTCCTCGGGCAGCTTTACGGCTCTCAGTGCTTCAAATGCCGAGAGCTCCGTGTCCCTGTCGCTCATGCCCGTATTCTTCGGGCCGAAGCACACATCCTTAAATACCGTCTCTTCAAAGAGCTGGTGCTCCGGATACTGGAAAACCAGACCCACATGGGATCTTAATTCCTTCTTTTTATACTTTTTATCTGAAATATCCTCTCCCCGGAAAAACACATGGCCGGAGGTAGGCTTTAATAAGCCGTTCAGATGCTGGACAAAGGTGGATTTACCGGACCCCGTATGTCCTATGAGTCCGATGAATTCATTTCTTCCGATCTGTACCGAAACATCATTTAAGGCACATATCTCATTGCCCGTATCCTTCTCGTAGGAGAAGGTAACGTGGTCAAGGATAAGGGATTCCCTGGGATCCCTCTCTATCTTTCCGGGTGTGGTATGATCCGACGGGGCTTTAGGCTCCCTTACAGACTCCATGGAGCCCCCGTAAAACCTGCCTCCCGTATATCTCACAAGTTCCTGTATGAACTCTTCTTTCTTAAGAATATCCTTCGGAAGATCAAGGCCTTTTTTTCTTAGCTCATAGGCAAGTATGGTACTCTGGGGCACGTCGAGCCGGAGTTCCCTTAATTTCTCCACCTGGGAAAAGACCTCTCTCGGAGTACCCTGCATTGCCACCTTTCCCTTATCCATCACAAAGACATGATCGGCGTAGATCACTTCCTCCATGTAATGGGTGATAAGAATGATGGTTATCTTTTCCACATCATTAAGGGCTCTTGCCTGACGGATAACCTCTCTTCGTCCCATGGGATCCAGCATGGCAGTGGGTTCATCCATGATTATGCATAAGGGATGCATTGCCATTACGCCGGCGATGGCTACTCTCTGCTTCTGGCCTCCGGAAAGCTTATTCGGCGAGTGTTTTCTGTAGGAGTACATGCCTACTGCCTTCAGCGACTCCTCCACTCTTTCCCAGATCTCCTTCGTAGGAACGCCCATATTCTCGGGGCCGAAGCCCACGTCCTCTTCCACCACATTTCCGATTATCTGGTTGTCCGGATTCTGGAAGACCATTCCGGCCTTCTGGCGGATATCCCAGAGGTTCTCCCTCTTTCTGGTATCCTTTCCGTCCACGTAAACCGTACCATCCCCGGGAGTGAGGATAGCGTTGATATGCTTTGCAAAAGTGGACTTTCCCGAGCCGTTTCCGCCCAGGATCGCGACGAAGCTGCCTTTTTTGATATTAAGGCTTACGCCGTCAAGGGCTCTTATCACCCCTTCGGCGTTTCCCTCTTCGTCTCTCTTGATATATTCAAATGTGAGATCCTTTGCTTCGACTATTCCCATATTAAAAATAAAGGGAGAGGATCTGCCCTCTCCCTTGGAAAAAAATTTCTATCTTTATTACTGCTTCGGATTCAGACAAGCTCAAGGAGAACTTCCATTGCGTTATCACCCTTACGGAGACCGATCTTTACGATACGGGTATATCCGCCCTTACGGTCTGCGTACTTGGGAGCGATCTCGTCAAAAAGCTTTGCGGGAAGGTCCACCTTCTTCATGTCCTTCTTCTTACCCGTAGGATTCTCGGTTACGGGATAGAGGAATTTCAGCATCTGACGGCGGGCGTGAAGCCTTGAAGGAAGATCCTTCTTTATCTCCTTGTCAACAATGTTGAACTTGGTAACGGTTACACCGTTGTCCATCTTGATAAGTTTTCCGTTCTCGTCACGGATGGTCTCTGAAAGAACCTTCTCCCTGTCATCACGGTCAACTATCTGCTTTACCCTGTGTCCGTCCTTATCACGAACAGGCTCCTTGGCCTTGATGGTAACCTTCTCGAAGTTGTCCTTTTCCCTGACTGCAAGAGTGATCATCTTCTCAGCCAGCTTCTGAACTTCTTCAGCCTTAGCCTGGGTTGTACGGATCTTTCCGTTTAAGAGAAGGGCTGTTACCTGATTCCTGAGAAGTGCCTTTCTCTGTGATGCTGTACGTCCGAGTTTTCTGTATTTTGCCATTTTTTACCTCCTTACGGCTTCGGATCCCCGCTGTTCAGGCTTACGGGATCTTACTATAGAGCAGGAAACACGTACCATTTGGATTTACCATGATCTCCTGTCATGCTTTGATCTATTCAGATATTTCTTCGTTGAGCTTAAGTCCCAGCTCATCAAGCTTTGCAAGGACTTCTTCCAGGGACTTGCGTCCAAGATTACGAACCTTCATCATGTCATCCGGTGTCCTGTTTATAAGCTCTGCAACCGTATTGATACCGGCTCTCTTTAAGCAGTTGTAGGAACGGACTGAAAGCTCCAGCTCATCGATGTTCATTTCCAGTACCTTCTTTGTCTCGGTGCTGGGAGGCTCAACCATAACATCAGTGGTCCCTGCAACATCGGAAAGATTGATGAAGAGTGACAGATGCTCGGAAAGAACCTTTGCGGCAAGCGATACCGCTTCCTGAGGAGTAAGGGTGCCGTCTGTGAACACGTCCAGCGTAAGCTTGTCAAAGTCTGTCTGCTGGCCCACACGGGTATTCTCAACACTTAAATTAACCCTTTCCACAGGGGTATAGATGGAATCAACAGCGATAACGCCGATAGGCAGATCATCACCCTTATTCTTGTCAGAGCTTACATAGCCCCTTCCCTTGGTGATGGTAAGCTCCATATAGAGCTTGCTGCCCTTTCCGCCGCTGACGGTGGCGATGTGCTGATCCTTATTTATTATCTCAATGTCCTGATCCACCTGGATATCGGCTGCTGTAACCTCTCCCTCGCCCTCAAACTCGATGTAGGCGGTCTTCACCTCATCAGTAGTGCTGTTGTTCTTGATGGAAAGGTTCTTGATATTCAGTATGATCTCTGTAACATCCTCCTTCACTCCGGGTATGGAAGTGAATTCGTGAAGTATGCCGTCGATCTTTACCCTGCTGACTGCTGCGCCGGGAAGAGATGAAAGCATAATCCTGCGAAGTGAGTTACCGAGGGTAACTCCGTATCCGCGTTCAAGAGGCTCTACAACAAATTTGCCGTATTTGCCGTCGCTTGATAAATCTAATATGTCTATCTTCGGCTTTTCGAATTCTAACAAACAGATACCTCCTTCATTAGAAGCACATAAGTTATGAAATTACTTTGAGTAGAGCTCGACGATAGCCAGCTCGTCAACGGGAACATCGATCTGATCCCTTGAGGGAAGCTCACTCACAGTACCCTTAAAGTTCTCGGGCTCAGCCGAAAGCCATGCGGGAACCGCTCTGTCTGCCGTATATTCCAGAATATCCTTGATGTGCTGGGAAGACCTTGCCTTTTCCCTGATCTCCACAACATCACCGGGCTTAACCGAATATGAAGGAATATTGATAGTCCTTCCGTTTACTGAGAATGCCTTGTGATCCACCATCTGACGTGCCTCACGCCTTGTGCGGGCAAAGCCCAGACGGAAGACAACGTTATCAAGCCTCTGCTCTAAAAGAACCAGGAGGTTTTCACCGGTCATTCCCTTCATGCGATCAGCCTTCTTATAATAGTTTCTGAAAGGCTTCTCTAAAACACCATATATGAATTTTGCCTTCTGCTTTTCGCGAAGCTGAAGTCCGTACTCACTTACCTTCCTGCTGGAACGGATGAGCTGTCTTGTTGATTTCTTGCTGTATCCTAAAAATGCAGGCTCAAGTCCGAGAGATCTGCATCTCTTAAGAACAGGTACTCTATTAACTGCCATATGCTTACACTCTCCTTCTCTTCGGCGGGCGGCATCCATTGTGCGGCACCGGTGTTACATCTTTGATACTTGTGATCTGAAGTCCTGCTGCGGACAGAGCGCGGATAGCCGCTTCCCTTCCTGATCCGGGTCCCTTGACCATTACATCCACTGACTTCAGTCCATGAACGAGAGCTGCCTTGGTAGCTGTCTCTGCTGCCACCTGGGCTGCATAGGGAGTAGATTTCCTTGAACCTCTAAAACCAAGACCACCGGCACTTGCCCATGCGAGAGCATTACCTTCAGCATCCGTAAGAGTAACGATGGTATTGTTGAAGGATGACTGAATATGTGCCTGTCCGTGTTCAACGTTTTTCTTAACGCGCCTCTTTGTAGACTTTTTCGCGCTAGACTGCTGTTTAGCCATTTAAAACTAACCTACTTTCTCTTATTACTTTGTTAATCGGTACAAAATCTGCCTTAAGAAGATCACTTCTTCTTATTGGCAACTGTTCTTCTCGGACCTTTACAAGTCCTGGCATTTGTCTTTGTCTTCTGTCCACGACAAGGAAGGGACTTTCTGTGACGGACGCCTCTGTAGCAGCCTATCTCTGTAAGTCTCTTGATGTCCATGGCAACCTGACGACGGAGATCACCTTCTATGGTGTACTCCTTTTCCAGAATATCACGGATCTTAGCTACTTCATCTTCCTTAAGATCCCTGACTCTTGTATCAGGATTGACGCCTGCCTTGGAGAGGATCTCATTTGAGCTTGTCCTTCCTATGCCATAAATATAGGTAAGACCGATCTCAATCCTCTTCTCTCTAGGTAAATCCACACCAGCGATACGAGCCATTGTGAGCACAAACCTCCTTTCTTAATTGCTGAATATAATCATCCCTGCACCTGTTTGTGCTTGGGATTTTCGCATATTATCCTTATCTTTCCTTTTCTCTTTATAACCTTGCACTTTTCGCACATAGGCTTAACTGAAGATCTGACTTTCATGCTTTATTCCTCCTTTAAGTCACCCTTTTCGCGAAAGCCGACAGATATTATATCATTGCATGGTTTACCATGCAAGAAAAATTTTTAAGGCTATTTATCTCTCCAGATTATCCTGCCCTTTGACAGATCGTAAGGAGACATTTCTATTGTCACCTTGTCACCGGGAAGGATGCGGATGAAATTCATCCTGAGCTTGCCGCTGATATGGGCAAGCACCTGGTGCCCGTTCTCCAGTTCCACCTGGAACATTGCATTGGGGAGCTTTTCGACTACTTTTCCTTCAATTTCTATTACATCTGCTTTCGACATATTACCTCGATATTTACTTAAGTATCTCTACTATAGCCTCAAAAACCTGATCCGGCTCCTTTGTTCCGTCAACGCTGTGAAGAACTTCAGCCTTTTTATAATAATCAATGAGCGGCTGGGTCTGCTCGTGATAAACGGTAAGTCTCTTCTTCACCGTCTCCGGCTTGTCATCATCCCTGAGCACCAGCTCGGATCCGCACTTGTCACAGATTCCTTCCTTAGCCGGCTTTAAATACTCAAGATGGTAGGTCGCGCCACATTTTAAGCAGGCTCTTCTGCCGGACATCCTGTGAATTATGTTCTCGTCAGGTACATCCACATCTATGGCGTAGTCAACCTTTTCACCAAGCTTCTTTAACTCAGAATCCAGAACCTCGGCCTGGGGGATGGTCCTGGGGAAGCCGTCCAGCACATAGCCCTTTTCACAATCCTTATCCTTTACCCTGTCAAGGAGGATCCTGACTGTAAGCTCATCGGGAACAAGCTGTCCCTCATCCATGTACTTCTTTGCTTCTTTACCAAGGTCTGTCCCGTTCTTGATGTTTGCGCGGAAGATATCTCCTGTAGAGATATGAGGTACACCGAACTTCTCGGCGATCCGCTTTGCCTGTGTTCCTTTTCCTGCTCCGGGTGCTCCCAGCATGATTATTTTCATATCTTGTACCTTGCCGCAGGCAAGTGTCCTCATCGGTGACGAGCCTGCGCGGCACCGATGGAAGTTTGAAACATTTTGTTTCAGACTTTTACCTCATTTGTTTGCTGCGTTTCCCTTTAGACTTAAGACCGGAGGGATGACACCTTGCCGATACCCCTCAGACCTCAGACCGAGGGATGACACCTTATCACCCCTCATCCGTCAGACCTTCGGTCTGACACCTTCCCCCCTAAAGAGGGGGGAAGGCAATGAAGGCTTACGCTAAGAATCCTTTATAGCTCCGTACCAGCATCCTGGACTCTATCTGCTTCAGTGTCTCAAGTATTACGCCTACGATGATTATAAGGCTTGTTCCTCCGAAGGACACGTTGGCGCCGAAGAACCCGTTAAAGAAGATGGGAATGACCGCCACTATCACCAGTCCTACAGCTCCTATGAATATGATGTAATTCAGGATGTTCGTAAGGTAGTCATTGGTGGGTTTTCCGGGCCTTATGCCGGGAATGAATCCGCCCTGCTTCTTTAAGTTATCCGCCACCTCCAGTGGATTGAAGGTGATGGATGTGTAGAAGTATGCGAAGAATACCACCAGGATCACATATATCAGCAGTCCAATGCTATAGAAGGGAGCTGCGGGATTACACCAGTTTCCTGAATTTAAGAGCCTTAAGATCTGTCCTCCCAGATTGGCACCCGCCTGTACTCCGAAAAGCTGGCAGATAACAATGGGGAACTGCATTATCGATGATGCAAAGATGACGGGGATAACACCGCTGGTATTTACCTTCAGGGGAATACTGCTCTGGGTTCCGCCTACCATCTTTCTTCCGGCCACTTTCCTGGCATACTGTACGGGGATCCTTCTCTCTGCTCCGTTAAGAAGCACTGTGAGAACAACCGTTCCGAGGATGACCGCCAGGATTATCGCTCCGGCAAGTATTGCCATAAGTACCTTTCCGTCCGTGTAATTGGAGCGGATGAACATATCCCAAAGTGAGGACATGTCCTGAGGGAGTCTGGAAATGATGTTGATGGTAAGTACTATGGATATACCGTTTCCGACACCCTTTTCCGTGATCTGTTCGCCAAACCACATAAGCAGAGCCGAACCGCCCGTCAGGCCTGTCACGATCATGATCCCGATGATCCAGGGATTCATGTTCGTCTCCATAAGTCCCTGATTGTAGAAACCTATGGCCATTGCTGTGGACTCAAGAAGTGAAAGTCCGATCGTCACATAACGGGTGATGGATATGAGAACCTTCCGGCCCTCCTGTCCGTCTCTCTGTTTTTCCTCAAGATAAGGAATCGCTATCGTGAGCAGCTCGATTATGATGGATGATGTAATGTAGGGTGTGATGTTCAATGCAAAGATGGACATGTTCTCAAAGGAACCGCCGGTAAAAGCATTGAAAAATCCGAAATTGTCTCCCGTCAGGTTTGCAAACCATCTGGAGAAATATTCACGGTTCACGCCCGGTATCGGAAGCTGACAGCCCAGCCTTATAAGAAACAGTATCAGCAGAGTATAAAGGATCCTGTTTCTGATATCCTTGATCTTAAAGGCATTGCGTACTGATTCCAGCATCAGATCACCTCAGCTTTCCCACCTGCAGCTTCAATCTTTGTCTTAGCTGTCTCTGAAAATGCATTTGCTTTAACGGTAAGCTTCTTGCTGATCTCACCGTTACCAAGGATCTTAAGTCCGTCATAGGTATCCTTTATGATACCTCTTTCGATAAGGTCTTCGCTAACGACCGTATCGCCGTCCTCGTAATAATGCTCAAGAGTGCTTAAGTTGATGGCAACTATATTCTTCCTGTTCACGTTCTTGAAGCCGCGCTTGGGAAGCCTTCTGTAAAGAGGCATCTGTCCGCCTTCAAAACCGATCCTCGGTGCTCCTGAACGGGCCTTCTGACCCTTGTGGCCGTATCCGGCTGTCTTTCCGTTTCCTGATGCATGTCCGCGGCCCTTGCGGTAATTGTTCTTGTGCTTTGCACAGACAGCAGGCTTTAAGTTATTTAATTCCATCTCAAATCTCCTCCACTTTTACCATGTGCTTTACTGCATTGCACATTCCGCGTACTGCTTCATTATCGGGCAGCTCTACGAATTTATTGGTCCTGCGAAGTCCAAGAGCTTCAACCGTTGCTTTATGCTTCGGGATGGCACCGATAGGGGATTTAATAAGTGTTACCTTTAATTTTCCTGACATTTCCTGCCTCCTTATGCCGTAACTTCTTCAACCGTCTTTCCACGGAGTCTGGCAACCTCTTCAGGTGTCTTTATCTGGGAAAGGGCATTGATGGCTGCAAGAACCACGTTCTGCTTGTTGTTTGATCCGAGTGACTTTGTACGTATATTCCTGATACCTGCAAGTTCGCAGACGATACGTGCGGGACCACCCGCGATGATACCTGTACCTTCAGGAGCCTTCTTTAAGAGAATGGATGCTCCTCCGAATTTTCCGGTGTAGTCATAGGTAATCGAACCGTTTTCATCAATCGCAACGTTTATGAGCTTCTTTGCTGCGTCTTCCTTACCCTTGCGGATCGCTTCGGGGATCTCTGCGGCCTTACCCAGTCCGACACCGACGTGTCCGTTGCGGTCACCGAGAACCACTAAAGCAGAAAAACGCATATTACGTCCGCCCTTAACAACTTTGGTGACCCTTTTAATGGTAACCACTTTATCTTCCAGCTCAAGGCTGTTTGCATCGATAACGCTGTGCTTCATTGTCTTCTCCTTCCTCCTTAGAACTTGAGTCCCTCTTCTCTGGCAGCATCTGCAAGAGCCTTGATCTTGCCCTGGTAGATAAAGCCGCCTCTGTCGAAGACAACTTCCTTGATGCCTTTGTCCAATGTTCTCTTTGCGATAACTGTTCCGAGATACCTGGCTGCCTCAACGTCGTCTGTGAACTTCAGCTCACTCTTAACAGCCTTCTCGGTTGTGGATGCGGAAACAAGAGTGTTAGCCGCTTCATCATCTATAACCTGTGCATATATATGCTTATTGCTCCTGAATACCGAAAGCCTGGGCCTCTGAGAGGTACCACTTAAGCTCTTGCGGATCTTCATATGTTTTTTTGCACGAACCTCAGATCTCTTTTTCTTGCTGATCATTACAAGTGTCCTCCCTTATTATTTCTTACCGGCCTTGCCGACCTTGCGTCTTATTCTCTCGTCAACATACTTGATACCCTTGCCCTTGTAGGGTTCAGGCTTTTTCTTATCCCTGATAACGGCTGCGTACTGGCCAACCTTTTCCTTATCGATACCGGTAACCTCGATCTTGTTGTCGGTAACCTTTGTCTCGATTCCTTCAGGGTCTTCCATCTCAACGGGATGGGAATATCCAAGGGTCAGGGTAAGCTTCTTTCCCTGCTTGGCAGCCCTGTATCCAACACCGTTTATCTCTAATGTCTTTGTATATCCGTCTGTTACACCTACAACCATGTTGTTGATAAGTGCTCTTGTGAGACCGTGAAGAGCTCTTGTCTCCTTCTCATCATTGGGACGTTCAACCTTTAATTCGCCGTCCTCCTGCTTGATGGTGAGAACCGAAGGAAGAGTCCTTGAAAGAGTTCCCTTGGGTCCCTTTACAGTCACCTTGTTATTTTCTGCTACCTCAACGGTTACTCCGCCGGGGATCGCGATAGGCATTTTTCCGATTCGTGACATGCCCGCTACCTCCTTAATTGATGTGTTTCATTTCTTTGTATGCCAGTGTATGGCTCTCGTCCTGCCTTCATCCGTCAGCACTTCCCACTGCCATCTCCCTCAAATGGGAAGGCTTTTACACAGGCTTCCCCACTCTCAGGGTGGAAGCTGTCAGTCCTAAGGACTGACTGATGAGGGGTAAGCGTTTTTAATTACCAAACGAAAGCGAGAACTTCTCCTCCGACATTAAGCTCACGTGCCTTCTTGTCGGTGATAACGCCCTGATTTGTTGAGAGGATCGCTATACCGAGACCGCCGAGAACCTTGGGAAGCTTTTCCCTTCCGGCATAAACCCTGAGTCCGGGCTTACTTATTCTCTTTAATCCGGAGATAACCCTGGTGTTCTTATCATCAGCGTACTTTAATGTGATTCTTATATCCTTGAAGTTTCCGTTCTCAACGAGATCGTACTTCTTTACATAGCCCTCATCCACAAGGATGTCTGCTATAGCAAGCTTCATCTTTGATGAAGGGATGTCAACCGTATCATGTTTTGCAGTATTTGCGTTACGGATTCTGGTAAGCATATCTGCAATAGGATCATTTGTTGTCATTGAAATATACTCCTTTCCGTCTTACCAGGATGCCTTCTTAACACCCGGAATCTGTCCCTTGTAAGCGAGTTCTCTAAAGCAAACGCGGCAGATGCCGTATTTTCTGAGCACTGCATGGGGACGTCCGCAGATCCTGTAGCGTGTATAAGCCCTTGTGGAGAACTTGGGCTTTCTCTGCTGCTTAAGCTTCATGGATAACTTAGCCATTATCTTTCCTCCTTATCTGGCAAAAGGCATATTGAAAAGCCTTAAAAGTTCTCTTGCTTCTTCGTCAGTCTTCGCTGTAGTTACAACGATGATATCCATTCCTCTTACCTTGTCGATCTTATCGTACTCGATCTCGGGGAAGATAAGCTGTTCCTTTATTCCAAGCGCATAGTTTCCTCTTCCGTCGAAAGCCTCTCCGCTTACACCTCTGAAGTCACGCACACGGGGAAGGGCAAGATTTACAAGACGATCAAGGAACTCATACATCCTCTCACCTCTTAAGGTTACCTTACATCCGATGGGCATGCCCTCACGGATCTTGAAGTTTGCAACAGCCTTCTTTGCCTTTGTGACAACGGCCTTCTGACCGGTTATTACCTGCATGTCCGCTACTGCGGAATCCAGAACCTTTGCGTTTTCCTTTGCCTCACCGACGCCCATGTTGACTACGATCTTGACGAGCTTCGGAACCTGCATTACATTCTTATATCCAAACTTCTTCGTCATTGCATCGACGATCTCTGTCTGGTACTGTTCTCTAAGTCTGCTCAAAGTATCTTCCTCCTAAAACTTAGTCAACTGCCTCGCCGGTCTTGCGGTCAAAACGGACTTTCTTCTCTCCGTCTATCCTGAAACCGATCCTTACAGGCTTACCCTTGTGCTCAAACATTACATTGCTTAAGGACATTGCGGCTTCCCTGTGGACAATTCCGCCGTCCTGATTGACTGCTGAAGGCTTCTCATGCTTTGCTATCATGTTCACGCCTTCCACAACAACCTTACCCTTCTTGTAATCAACGGAAATGACCTTTCCGCTCTTACCCTTATCTTTTCCTGCGATGACCTGAACGTTATCGCCCTTTTTGATTCTCATTGTTGCCATGACATAAACCTCACAATACTTCCGGTGCCAGGGATACGATCTTCATGAAATGCTTGTCACGAAGCTCACGTGCAACCGGTCCAAAAATACGTGTTCCTCTGGGGGTCAGATCGTCTTTGATGATGACTGCTGCATTATCATCAAAGCGGATGTAGGATCCATCCTTACGACGGATGCTCTTGACTGTACGTACCACAACAGCCTTTACTACGTCTCCCTTTTTAACAACTCCGCCGGGTGTTGCATCTTTGACAGTAGCAACAATGGTATCTCCAACGCCGGCATATCTCCTGGTCGAGCCGCCCATAACTCTGATGCAAAGGATTTCCTTAGCGCCGGTATTATCTGCGACTTTTAATCTGGTTTCCTGCTGTACCATGCTAAAACTCCTTTCACC
>CADBTX010000252.1 GCA_902797705.1 uncultured Lachnospiraceae bacterium
AAGAAGCACTGGCTGAATCAACGGGATATTCTTTCCCCAGCGGACACACCAGCACCTCCGCCCCAATCTATACAGGCATCGCCATTTCATTCTGGAAAAAGAGTAAAATACCTGCCGTTATTTGTTTCGTAATGCTGGCTTTAACTATGTTCTCCAGAAACTATCTGGGCGTACATACTCCCCAGGATGTGATCGCGGGGCTTATAATAGGCCTGGCATCGCTCTACGGCGTTCACAGATTATTTCTGTATCTGGAGAAATATCCCGAAAAGGAAGATCTATTCCTCCTTACCGGAGCGCTGATCTCCGTCGCAGCCATTATCTATATCAGCATAAAACCCTATCCCATGGATTACCTGAACGGAGAACTTCTGGCGGATCCCGCCAGATTGAAGATCGACGGTTATAAGGATCTGGGACTCCTTCTCGCCCTCTGTATCGGAAGATATCTGGAAAAAAGATTTGTAGGCTTTAAGGAAGCGGGCTTAAACCCCAGGGGGATACTGATCTCACTTGCAGGCCTGATACCCCTGCTCATAATTACCAAGCTGCTCTCGAAACCTCTGGATGGTCTGTTCGGAGTATATTTCGGCGGGATGCTGTCACGGATGCTCCTTATCCTTCTTATAATCGTCCTTTGGCCGGCGGTGATAAAAATAGTCACGGGAGAAAAAAGAGAGGCTTCCTGAGGCAGATATCAGCCCTTTCCGCCCTCTCCCGGGAGACCCGGAGCTATAGACATGGAATAATTGGTGTAGTAAACGCAGAATCCGGGTTTTGAGCCCGCGGGCTTTTTCACTTCCTTTTTCAGGACATAATCTATCTCTACCTTGGACTGATCCCGTCCTTTGCTGAAGTACGCCGCCAGGGCTCCCGCTTCATTAAAGGCTCTGTCAGGGATCTTGTCCGGAGCTGTATTTCCGGTCCTTAAGATCACATGGGAACCGGGGAACTTTTTGGAATGGAACCACCAGTCATTTCCCGAGGCAAATTTGAAGGTCAGGTAGTCATTTTGGAAATTATTCTTTCCAACGTAAAGGTCAAATCCGTCACTGGAAACAAAGTGCAGGGGTGTCCCCCTCTCCTCTTTCTTTTTCCCCTTGGAAAGGCCCTTTCCCCTGATATAGCCGGAATCCATAAGTTCCCGCCTCACCTCTTCGATATCAGCTTCATTTTCTATGGTATCAAGAGAGGCCTGTACAGACCTTAAATGGTCAAGATCCGCCTCTGTTTCCTTAAGCTGGGAACTGACAGCCTCCTCGGTACGCTTAAGCTTCTGATAACGTTCAAAGTACTTCTTCGCGTTCTCCAGGGCAGAGAGATCCTCATCCAGAGGAATGGTAATATCCTCATTGGTATAGTAATTCAGACAGGTAAGCTTCTTTGCACCGGGTTCCACGGAATAGCCGTATGTATTGAGAAGTTCACCGTAGATCCTGTACTTGTCCTTCTTCTTTGTGCTCTCCAGCTGCTTTTGCTGGATGTCATACTTCTTCACATCCCTCTCCAGCACATTTGAGACTACCTTTCGAAGGTCCGCCGAACGCTGCTTGATCCTTTCAGCCCTGTTCTTTTCCGCGTAAAACCTTTCCAGCACCTCTGAGACCGAGGCATACTCCTTCTCTGTAAGATCCTCATACTGACTTAAATGAACCGCCGCAAACTCCCGGGGAATGCCCCTGTCATAGATGATCTCAGGATTAAAACGTCCGTTATTGATATCCTCCATAAGCGCGCGGAAAGCTTTGTAAAGCCTGTCCAGACTGTCATCCGACAGTGACGCCACCGGGGAATCCCCGTCTATCCCGGCCCGGAAGCAAAGCTCGCTGGCCTGCACCGGAGACAGGCCGGTATAGGAAGAATAAATGCTTTTTATCACACTGCCGGAAAAGGAGCGTATGGTTGACATAAAATCAGAGGAATCTCCCACCTCCAGGGGATTCTTCTTATTCTGTGTCTCGGGAATGAAATAGGGTCTTCCGGGAAGCACTGTTCTCACAGAGCTCACGGCTTCGCTGATATGCTTTATGCTGTCAATGACCGTATCGCTTTCATCCACAAAGATGATGTTGCTGTATTTTCCCATGAGTTCGATAACAAGGTATTTCTCCTTCATGTCACCCATTTCATCCATATGCTCGATCCCGATCCTTATGACACGCTCCAGCCCGGGCTGAAAAACACTTGTTATTCTGCCGTTCTGGGCATGCTTTCTAAGGAGCATGCAGAAATTGGGCGCAGCCATGGGGCTCACCTTGTTACCCTGGGTAAAGTAAACGAAAGGAAGAGACGCAGAGACTGAAATCAACAGTCTCCGCGTCCCTCCGTCATTTGTCTTTACGGTTATCAGTATTTCATCTTTTTCCGGCTGGGCTATCTTGTACACCCGTCCGTTAAGGACCTCATTTCTGATCTCATGTACAAGAGCCGCAACCGTTACTCCGTCAAACGCCATTATTTATCACAGAAGCTCCTGATATCCCGGAACATACAGATGACGGGGTATTCCGTCAACCATTACGGGAGCCACATCACCCTGGATAAGAGGTCTTACATAGGTGATGAACTCGCTTGTAACATATGTTCCATCCTTTGTGATCCATTCCCTGGGAACCAGTCTCTCGTCATTGGCGATCTTATGAACGTCCTTAACTTCGGTTCCTGCCTGATAAGGATCATCCGAGATCCTGTTGATGACAACCATCTTTCCGCTGTCGCCCTCGTCCGCAGCCTTCATAGCCGCACCGCCTACCTCATAGGCCTCAAGGATATCTACTCTGGATGAGCAGTGGCTGGCAGCTCTCTGAAGGGTTGAAAGCTCGATAGCCCTGGTCTTGCAGCCGATCTCATTTGAAAGGAGCTCACATAAGTACCTTGCGGTTCCGGTAAGCTGCTTATGTCCGAAAGCATCCACATAATCGGTGGCATTTCCAAGCTCACTTACATAAGTGCCGTCCTTTGTATGTATTCCTTCGGAAACCGCAATAACTACGGATGACTTCTTCTTCAGCAGGTCCTTGCACTTCTTTACGAAAGCCTTGAGGTCGAAGGGAAGCTCGGGAAGGTAGATGGCATCGGGTCCGTCGCAGTCCTCACCCTTGGAAAGTGCGGCCGCTCCTGTGAGCCATCCTGCGTTTCTTCCCATTATCTCCACAACTATTATCTGTCCGCTGGTGGTCTCCAGACTCCAGCCGTCCCTTATTATCTCCTTAACGGAGGTACCGATATACTTGGCTGCTGAGCCGTATCCGGGAGTGTGGTCCGTAAGAGCCAGGTCATTGTCGATAGTCTTCGGGCAGCCCACAAACCTGATCTCTGAGCCGATAACGATGGCATAGTCCGAAAGCTTCTTTATGGTATCCATGGAATCGTTACCGCCGATATAGATAAAGCAGTCTATCTCAAGGTCATCAAGGATCTTGAATATCTTGTCATAAACGTCCCTGTCCTCATTGATGCCGGGAAGCTTATAACGGCAGGATCCCAGATACGCTGAAGGTGTACGCTTTAAGAGCTCTGCGTCCAGTCCTGTCCTGATGTGGTCGGAAAGATCGATATAACGTCCCTCCAGAAGGCCCTGTACGCCGTGGAGCATTCCGTATACCTTGCTGTATCCTCTGTCCTTTGCTGTCCTGAAAACACCCGCAAGGGATGAATTGATGGCAGCGGTGGGACCTCCGGACTGGCCAACGATAACGTTTCTCTTCTTCTTTGTCATTTTCGTTCCTTCTCCTTTAATCTATAAATTTTTCAGTGCGTGAAAATACGTAAACAGTAGTATAGCATACTCTGCAGCCTTTTGCCACAAGAGGGGACGCGTTAACTATAGGTCAGCCACTTATTTAGTGGATTTTGAGTAACCGTCTACCCAAACAGCTCATCGGCAGTTATGACAGCCTGTATATTTCCGGAGTATGATGTCTCCTTCACTTCATAAGTTGTTATTAATGT
>CADBTX010000253.1 GCA_902797705.1 uncultured Lachnospiraceae bacterium
CTACCTTAACAATGTGGTGACCGGAAAGCGTTATATAAAAAAGCTGGTGGAAGACGGCACCGTGGACGGCTGGGATGACCCGAGGCTTGTTTCCATTGCGGGACTCAGGAGAAGGGGTTACACTCCCGCAGCCATAAGAAGGTTCGTGGAGCTCTGCGGTATCAGCAAGTCCCAGGCCACCGCCGAAATGGATATGCTGGAGTACTGCATAAGGGAGGATCTGAAGCCGAAGGTAAAGCGCCTTATGGCTGTGCTCCGTCCCGTAAAGCTTGTGATCGATAATTATCCGGAGGGACAGGTGGAAGAACTGGATGCCGTCAATAATCCGGAGAATGAGGAACTGGGAAGCAGAAAGGTCACTTTTTCAAGAGAACTCTGGATAGAGAGAGACGACTTTATGGAGGAGCCTCCGAAAAAGTATTTCAGGCTTTTCCCGGGGAATGAAGTAAGACTTATGAATGCTTACTTTGTAAAATGCGTTGGATGTGAAAAGGATGCGGAGGGCAATGTGACGAAAGTTCACTGCACCTATGATCCTCTTACAAAGCAGGGGCCGGAATTTAAGTCGGACCGTAAGGTGAAGGGCACCATCCACTGGGTAAATGCTCTTGACGCAGAGAAGGTCAAAGTGAGGCTCTATGAAAATATTGTTGATGAAGAAAAGGGAGTATATGACGAGGAAGGGAACGTCAATCTGAATCCCAATTCACTGGTGGTCTGTGATGCATACGTGGAAAAGGATCTTAAGTCGGCAAAGGCTTTTGACAGCTTCCAGTTTGTAAGGAACGGATTTTTCGTTGCGGACTGCAGGGATTCAAAGGAGGGACAGCCTGTATTTAACAGGATAGTATCCCTTAAGAGTTCCTTTAAGCTTTAACTTTGATCCGCTGACAGGATCATTGTGTTACGGCTCTCAATGATGAGGAGGTACATGTAATGGGTTTATTTTCCGGAATGGATAAGTTCGGTCTCAAGGATATAAAGAATGATGAGATCTTCGGAGAAAAGGAAAAAAGCGCTGAACCCGTCAAGGAAGAAGTAAAGAAAACTGTGTCCGAAGAGGACTTTCTTATAGACAGGACCTATTCCTGTCCGGTTTGCGGGAAGGAATTCAAGTCAAGGACCGTTAAGAGCAGGAGCGTAAGGCTCATTGGTACGGATGACGATCTCCGGCCCAAGTACCAGCAGCTGGATCCCCTTAAATATGACGTGGTGGTCTGCCCTCATTGCGGATATTCGGCATTGGCACGGACCTTCAAGGATATCTACGATTCCCAGAAGAAGCTTGTGATCGAATCTATCTCCAAGGGATTTCATTATACTGAACCTGAAGGGGCATATTCCTATGATGACGCCATCGAGCGCTATCAGATAGCCCTGGCAAACGCCATGGCCTTTAAGCAGGTGGATTCGGAAAAAGCCTATCTCTGTCTCCGTATGGGCTGGACCATAAGGGGGAAGATAGAAAGCCTTCCAAAGGACAAACCGGGATATGAGGCTGAAGTGAAGACCTGCAGGGAAGATGAGGATGAGGCGCTGAAGCTTGCCCTTGACGGCTTTGCAGCTGCCCGTACCAAGGAGCAGGCCCCCTTCGCAGGAATGGATGAGGCCACTCTGGACTACATTATCGCTGTACTTAGCGTTCGCTTTGGAAGAAATGATGTGGCATCGAAGCTGATATCAAACCTTATCGCTTCCATGACCGTGAATCCCAGGATAAAGGAAAGAGCCAGGGATCTGAAAGACAAGATAGTATCCGGACAGAAGTGATGGCCCTCATCCGCCCCTCCGGGGCACCTTCCCCCGCCCGCGGGGGAAGGCAGGGGCACGTATTTACCGGATGTAAACTGTCAGTCCGAAGGACTGACTGATGAGGGTGGCGGCAACGTAAACCTACTGTCCACCGGTTCATTCAAAGGATGAGAAGCTGAAGGATGAAACGTTCTCGCCGGCGGTTTCCGAAGCCTTTTCAACGGGGGAAGTCTCCTCTCTCGCAGGAGTCCCGATGATATTTTCACCGGCTTCCTCCACGGCCTCCTTGGAGAAATTTAAGGGGACATATTCCCGGCCTGAGGTGCCCTCTTCTGAAGCTGTTTCCTCTGAAGCCGTTTCTTCTGAAGCTGTCTCTTTATCTTCGGGAACGACGGGGGCGTCGCTTTCGGAGACGGTGTCATTCTTTAAGCCTGTGTCCGGACCGTTTTCGCTCTCTTTTTTCAGGAATTCCTCCAGATCATCATTTACATCCGGCTCGGAATCCTCGAATAAGTCCTCGTCATCTCTGTCCTTCAGGAAGTAATATACGCCTGCTGCAGCGGCTCCCGCCAGCAGTGAAAAAAGAAGAAATTTACCGAATTTTTTAGCCATTTAAAACACAGTTCCTTTCCGATTTTTTTGTTTATTATAGTTTATTTGATTTAGTAAAGCAATGAAGAATTATTTTCCGGGAAAAATGATATGCTGTATACTTCTCATCCTTTGCGCTGCACTGGTCTTTTCCGGCTGCGGAAAGAAGGATGAGGAAAAGACGGATGTGGTGCTGACCACTGCTTTTGAAGATAACGAACTCTTCAGGATAGAGGACAGGAACTGTTATCTGGAGGAGGCGGAGGTCTATATGAAGTCTGCCGGAAGCAGATATCAGGCGGTATTCGGTGAGGATATCTGGAGACAGAATTTCGGAGGGAAGACTCTGGAAAAGGAATTAAGGGACACCACCCTTGCCCGCCTGGCCCAGATAAAGAGCATGGATCTTCTGGCTGAGGAATGGAATGTTTCCTTAAGCGAGGAGGAAGAGGAAAAGGCGGCCATGGCCGCAAAGAATTTCTACTCTTCGCTTATTGGCTCCGAAGAGGAGAAGGGGGTCACGGAAGAGCTCCTTAAGGTCATGTATTCGGATTACGCCCTGGCAGATAAGATATATGACGAGGTCACCTGTAACGTAAATCCTGAGATCAGTGATGATGAGGCCAGATCCATAACGGTGAAGCAGATACTTTTCAAGACCTCGGAGCAGGGGCCTGACGGGGAGAGGAAGCCCTACAGTGACCACGATAAAGAGGACGCCTACAAGAGGGCTGAGAAATGCTTAAAGGAAGCGGATGAGGGGGCTGACTTCGATTCGCTTTCCGAGAAATACAACGAAGACCCGCAGAATACCTATACCTTCGGTAAGGGAGTCATGCCGGAACCCTTTGAAAAGGCCGCCTTTAATCTGGATACGGGAGAGATAAGCGGCATAGTGGAAACGGATTACGGCTATCACATCATCAAGTGCATAAGCTCCTTTGATCAGGAGGAAACGGACAATAACAAGGTGAGGATCGTTACAGAGAGGAAAAAGGAGGCCTTCAACAGGGTCTATGACGAGTTTGTGCCAAAGCTTCATTCCAACCTGAATGAGGAGCTGTGGAACAGTTTTGAATACGATCCCTATTCGGGAAAGAATACGGAAAAGAGCTTTTTTGAGGTGTATGACGAGGTATTTTCTTGATCTATCTTAACTTGTTAGCACTTTTTGCTAATGAGTGCTAAAAATTCATTGACTTTTATTTCCTGCCGCACTATACTTTTTTGAGGACGGAAAAACGGTAAGGCCACGCGCTTTGACACCGGGTTTTCGTCATAAAAAAGAAAGGAAGTGCGGTATTTTTATGGAAGCAAAAAGAGGAAATCTTTCTATAAGCAGTGAGAATATTTTCCCTATCATAAAGAAGTGGATGTATTCCGACCAGGATATCTTTATAAGGGAGCTTATCAGCAACGGCTGTGACGCCATCACCAAATTAAAGAAGCTGGAGATGATGGGAGAGTATCAGGCTCCCGTCTCCGAGACCGACGGAAAAGAAGGTTCGGGCTTAAAGGGCAGGATAGATGTCAATGTAGACAATAAGAAAAAGACCCTGACCTTTATCGATAACGGTATCGGAATGACGGCTGAGGAGGTTGACAAGTATATCAATCAGATCGCCTTTTCCGGAGCTACGGAGTTTATCGAGAAGTATAAGGATAAGTCTGACGGAGACCAGATAATAGGACATTTCGGACTGGGCTTTTATTCGGCCTTCATGGTTGCGGATAAGGTGACCATCGATTCCCTGTCCTATACCGAAGGGGCTGTCCCGGTACACTGGGAATGTGAGGGCGCAGGCACCGAGTATGATATGAAGGACGGAGACAGGACCAGAGTAGGTACGGAGATCACTCTTTACCTGAATGAGGACTGCCTTAAATACTGCAACGAGTATGCGGTTCGTGAGGTCCTGGAGAAGTACTGCTCCTTCATGCCCACTGAGATCTACTTAAATGACGTGAATAAGGAGCCTCCGAAGATCGAGAAGGATAAGGACGGTAACGACATTGTTCCGGAGCCTCCAAAGAGTGTGAACGACACAGCTCCCCTTTGGACAAAGGCGCCTAAGGACTGTACCGATGAGGAATATAAGGAGTTCTACAGAAAGGTCTTCAGGGATTACAGGGAGCCTCTTTTCTGGATACATCTCAATATGGACTATCCCTTTAACCTGAAGGGCATCCTTTATTTCCCGAAGATCAACATAGAGTATGAGTCCATTGAGGGTGTGATAAAGCTTTACAACAATCAGGTATTTATCGCAGACAACATTAAGGAAGTGATACCGGAGTTCCTTATGCTATTAAAGGGTGTCATCGACTGTCCGGATCTGCCCCTTAATGTGTCAAGGAGCGCATTGCAGAATGACGGCTTTGTAAATAAGATCTCCGAGTACATAACAAAGAAGGTGGCAGAAAAGCTTTCCGGACTCTGCAAGACGGATAAGGAGAATTATGAGAAGTACTGGGAGGATATCTCGCCCTTTGTAAAGTACGGCTATCTCAGGAATGACAAGTTTGCTGAGAAGATAAACGACTATATCCTCTTCAGGGATATAAACGGGGAGTTCCTGACTCTTCCTGAAGCCCTGAAGCTGCCCTCAACTGCTGAGGAAGCAGAGGAGGCTGCGGCTGCTGAAGAGAAGACAGAGGAAAACGCCGGAGAAAAAGAGGCTGCTGCAGAGGAGTCTCAGGAGAAGGAAGAGTCTGCAAAGGAGGCTCCGGCAGAGGAGGCTGCTTCTCAGGAAAAAGCTGAGGATAAGGCTGAGGAGGCTCCGGAAAGGAAGGAGACCATCGTATACTATGTTACGGATGAGAAGCAGCAGAGCCGCTACATAGACATGTTCAAGCGTTCAAAGATGAATGCGGTGGTCCTTACCCACAATATAGATACACCCTTTATGCAGTCTCTGGAAGGAAAGAACGAGGGCGTTAAGTTCATGCGTATAGACGCCAACGTTACCGAAGCCATGACCGGCAAGGAGTCAAAGAAGGAGACCGCGGAATTCGAGAGTATTGCGGAAAAGGTCCAGAAGCTCCTCCGAAAGGCCTTTAAGAAGGAAAAACTGGAGGTTAAGGTACAGAAGATCAAGGATAAGCATGTGGCAAGCGTCATCACTGTGTCCGAGGAGACAAGGAGGATGCAGGACATGATGAAGATGTATTCCATGGGAGGAAGCAGCGACTCAGACCTCTTTAAGGATGATGACGGACAGACCCTTATTTTGAACGCGAACCATCCTCTGGTGAAGACCGTTATGGAGGAGCCGGAGAG